>NZ_JBYSZY010000069.1:0-32299 GCF_058787635.1 Variovorax sp. FW305-3-2-15-B-LB1
AACGACGGCGGCGCGCCGGGCTCGGGCATGGACCGCGCGCTCATGCAGGCGGCCGAGCGGCTGATACTGGCCGACCTGAGCCGCGTGCTGCCGCTGCGCGAGCTGGCGGCGCGCGTGGGCACGCACGAAAAGCGCCTGTCGCGCGTGTTCAAGGAGCTGACGAACCGCACGGTGTTCGAGTTCGTGCGCGAGGCGCGGCTGCACGAGGCGCAGCGCCTGCTGCTCGAATCGGCCATGCGCATCGAAGAGATCGCCGCGGCGGTGGGGTTCTCGAGCGCCGCGAATTTCGCGACGGCGTTTCGCGAGTACTTCGACTGCACGCCCTCGGCCTGTCGCCAGGCCGGTGTCGAACGTTCCGGCACCTGACGCGCGATGCATCCGGTGCGCACACGCCCCTGGTGGGCAAGCGGCTTGCTGCTCGGCCTGGCCTTGTGGCTGTGGTGCTTCGCCGCCAGCGCGGCGGAAGCCGTCAGGTTCAGCGCGCTGAACCGGGGCAATGTCTCCGTCGAACAGACCGTCGAAGTGCTGGAAGACCCCACGGCCCGCCTGTCGGCGCGCGAGGTGCTCGCCTTGCCCAGCGGCGGTGCGAACGGGTTCGTGCCCGCCACGCCCGACCAGCTGATGCGCGGGTTCTCGACCTCGGCGGTGTGGCTGCGCCTGTCGCTGGTCAACGATGCGCAGGAGGTGCGCACGGCGCGGTTCGGGCTCAACGTGACGTGGCTGCGGCATGTCGACTTTCATCTGCTGCGCACGCGCAATGGCCAACCCGCATGGACGCATGTGCAGGCCGGCGTGTCCGACCCGATGGACAGCACGCACCGCCACGACCGCATTCCGCAGATACAGATCGACCTGCAGCCGGGCGAGTCGGTGCAGGTGCTGGTGCGCGTCATGAGCACGGGCCAGATCAAGCTGGTGCTGGAGCTGCACACCGACGAGGCGTGGCATCACATCGAACGCAACCATGCGCTGCTCAGCGGCCTGCTGATCGGCGGGCTGCTGGCCTTCGCGGTGTACTCGGCGGCGCTGTGGTGGATTTCGCGCGCGCCGATGCTCGCGTTCCAGGCGGGGAGCTTTGCATTGCTGGCGCTGTACGAGGCCACCTACCGGGGCTATGCGCGCATCGCGCTCTGGCCCGACAGCACGGTCTGGAGCTACCGCGGGCACAGCGTGATGGTGGCGGCCACGGCGCTGTGCCTGCTGCTGTACTTTCACGAGCGCGGCCGCCAGAGCCCGGTGCGCGTGCCCGGGCGCCCGCTGCTGTTCGTGCTGGCCGGCGTCGAGATCGTCGTGCTGCTGGGCACCCTGCTCGGCCCCTACGCGACCTTCGCGGCCATCGGCATCGTGAACGCGCCGCTGATCGTGCTCGCGCTGACGGTCTGCACCTTCATCTACCAGCGGCGCGCCGGGCCGGGCGGGCGGCTGTCGCTGCTGGTGATGCTGGTGATCTGCGTGGGCGCGCTGATGCGCATGTCGGCGCTGATGTTCGCGGAGCGCTCGATGTCCGACTTCGACCACTATGCGCTGGCGTTCCCGGGCATGCTGGTGGGCGCGTTCGCGATCACGGCCTGGTCGTTCCAGGAGACGCGCCAGCGCAACGCGGCGCAGCAGACGCTGCTGCAGTGGCAGGCCCAGGAACAGCAGCGGCTCGAGGAAGAAGTGGTGCGCAAGACCCGCGCCCTGAGCGAGGCGCTGGGCCAGGCCGAGCAGCGCACGCGCGAACAGAAGGAACTGCTGGCCTACATCAGCCACGACCTGCGCGCGCCGGTGGCCACCATCCTGGGCAACCTGAAGCTGATGCAGGACGGCAGCGACACGCCCGCGCCCGCGCGGCTCGCCACCATCGAGCGCAGCGCGGCCTACCAGCTGGAGCTGATCGATGACCTGGTCGACTACGCCAAGGGCGAGCTGGCGCCGCTGGCCGTCGAGGCGCAGCCGGTGCAGCTGCGCACGCTGGTCGACAACGTCGCGCAGTACGCGGACGCGCTCGCACAGCGCCAGCACAACAGCTTCGAACTCACGATCGACGGTGAGCTGCCGGCCCTGGTCCACCTGGACGGCAAGCGGCTGCAGCAGGTGGTGCTGAACCTGCTGTCGAACGCGGCCAGGTTCACGCGCAACGGCGCCATCGGGCTGCGCTTGCAGGCGCAACCGTCCCACGGCGCGTGGCTGTTGCATTTCGAGGTGACCGACAGCGGCACGGGCATCGACACCGACACGCTCGATCGCATGACCCGCCTGCTGGCCGACAACGCACCCAGCATGGCGGGCGGCGGCCTCGGGCTCGTGATCGCGCAGCGCATCGTGCAGCGGATGGGCGGGCGGCTCGCCATTCACAGCGGCATGGGCACGGGGACGCGCGTGGTGTTCTCGCTGTCGACCGAGCTGGCGCCTTCGTCGGCTGCGCCTGCACCGCCGTTGCCGGAACCCATCGCCGCGCCCGGTCCGCGCCCAAAGCCCAGGGCACGCCGGCCACTTCCGGTGTTGACGCCGTTGTCGCCGGCGCAGAAGGACGAACTCGAAGCGCTGGCCCGCGACGGGCGCTGGAGCGACCTGCACGAATGGGTGAACCGGCTGGCCGCCGAGGCGCACAGCCAGCCGATGGTGCTGACGCTTCGCCAGGCGCTGGACCGGCTGGATTTCGAGCAGATCCGGCTGATTGCGCGCGCGGCGCCTTTGCGTCCGCTGTAGCCCGCTCTCGCCCACTCTCGCCCGCCGAGGTCGCGCCAGAACCCATGCGACCGGCAGGGTCGCCCGATGGGAGGGCTTTCGCTTTCCATTTCGATATATCTAGAATAGTCTCGACCCACTCAAGAAAGCCATCCCCATGCGCCACCTTCACCACGCTCCGCACCACCATCACCACCGCCACGCCCCGCGCGGCGAGCACGAAGACGGCCTGGCCGGCGGTGGCCGCGGGATGCGCGGCGGGCGCGGCGGCGGCGCGGGCCGGGTGTTCGGCCACGGCGGGCTGCGCTTCGTGCTGCTGCAGCTCATTGCCGACAAGCCCTCGCACGGCTACGAGCTCATCAAGGCCATCGAAGACCGCCTGGGCGGCACCTACGCGCCGAGCCCCGGCGTGGTCTACCCCACGCTCACGCTGCTGGAAGAGCTGGGCTACCTGAGCGTGGAAACCGCCGACGTCGGCGGCCGCAAGCGCTACAGCATCACGCCGAGCGGACAGGAGTTCCTGGCCGCCAACCGCGAGACGGCCGACGCCATGATGGCCCGCATGGCGGGCGGCGTGGATGGCGCCGGCCCGCGCGCCGGACGGCCCCCGCAGGTCACCCGCGCCATCGAAAACCTCAAGCTCGCGATGCGCCTGCGCCTTGGCGGCGCCCCCCTCACCGAACAACAAGCCCACGAATTCGCCGCGGTGCTCGACAGCGCCGCACAACAGCTCGAACGCATCTGAACCCATCTCTGCAAATGACTGACTTCACTACGACTCCCTCTTCCAACACGCCCGACCGCGCGCCTCGCCGCGTGCGCCACGAACTGCGTTTTCGCCAGCTCACGGTGAAGACCGTGCAGCGCGTGACGCCGCACCTGATCCGCATCACGCTGACCGGCGACGCGCTCCAGGGCTTCACCAGCCCCGGCTTCGACGACCACGCGAAGCTGTTCTTTCCCGACGCCGCCACCGGCCAGCTCACGCTGCCGACCGCCGGCCCCGACGGCCCCGTGTGGCCCGAAGGCGGGCGCCCCGCCATGCGCGACTACACGCCGCGCCGCCACGACGCACAGGCCAACACGCTGGAGATCGACTTCGCGCTGCACGACGCCGGCCCCGCCACGCAGTGGGCCGAGCAGGCCAAGCCCGGCGACATCGTCGGCGTGGGCGGCCCGCGCGGCTCGTTCATCGTGCCGACCGAATTCGACTGGCACCTGCTGATCGGCGACGACACCGCCCTGCCCGCGATCTCGCGCCGCCTGGCCGAACTGCCGGCCGGCGCGCGCGTGGTGGTGCTGGCGGAAGTCGACAGCAAGGTCGACGAGATCCCTTTGGAGACGCAGGCCGAGCTCACGCTGCGCTGGGTGCACCGCGAAGGCGCCGCGCCGGGACTGAGCCCCGTGCTGGTCGACACGCTGAAAGCGATGACGCTGCCGGACGGCGACTTCCACGCCTGGGTGGGTTGCGAATCGGCGATCGCGAAGGCGCTGCGTGCGCACCTCGTGGGCGAGCGCGGCGCGAACCCGAAGTGGGTTCGGGCGTCGGGTTACTGGCGTCGCGGTGCTGTGGCGACGCACGACACGCACGACGAATAAGGAAAGCGCGATTCAGTCGCGAAGCCCGGGGCCGGGCTTCGCGCTAGAGCCAGCCGACGCGCTTGAACCGGTAGTAGAGGTAGCCGCAGGTGCTGACGATCAACCCCAGCGCCATCGCGTACCCATAGCGGAATTTCAGCTCCGGCATGTGCTCGAAGTTCATGCCCCAGATGCCTGCGAAGGCCGTGCACACCGCGAAGATGCTGGCCCAGGCGGCGAGCCGCTTGGTCACTTCGCTCTCCTCGATGGTGACCATCGAGAGGTTCACCTGCACCGCCGTGGCGATGGTGTCGCGCACCGCATCGATCGAGCCGTTGATGCGCACCAGGTGGTCGCCCACGTCGCGAAAGTACTCCTGCGTGCCCACGCAGATCTGCGGCACGCGCCCGCCGTGCAGCTTGCCCGCCGCCTCCACCAGCGGCGCCACCGCGCGCTTGAGGATGAGGCTGCGGCGCTTCAGGTCGTACAGCTGCTTGATCTTGTCGCGCGCCGCGCCGCCCTGGGCAAAGATCTGCTGCTCGATGGATTCGAGTTCCACTTCGAGCGCGTCGATCACCGGAAAGTAGCGGTCGACCACCGCGTCCATCAGCGCATAGAGCACGAAACCCGCGCCGTTGCGCAGCAGGTCGGGCTCGCGCTCGCAGCGTTCGCGCACGCCCAGGAAGCCCTGCTGGCTGCGGTTGCGCACCGACAGCACGTAGTTGCGGCCGACGAACACGTTGACCTCGCCCACGTTCACGCTGTGCCCGCCCTCCCCCTCGGTGTCGGTCGAGGGCTCGACCAGGTGCATCACGACGAACAGCGAGTCGCCGTACTCCTCCACCTTGGGGCGCTGGTGACCGTGCTGGGCGTCTTCGACGGCCAGCGGGTGCAGGTCGAACTCGTCCTGCATCTGGGCCAGCTCTTCGGGCGTGGCGTCGCTCAGCGCCACCCAGACGAAACAGCCGGCGCGGGAGATGTAGTCGCTGATGTCCTCGACGGGAATGTCGGCGAGCTTGGCGCCGTTTTCATAGGCCACGCAGTTGATCAGCATCGGAGCACTTCCATCGTCGAACTTGAAGGGAGGTCAGGCCGCCGCATCGGTCGGTGCGGTCGCGGCCAGGCGGGCCGTATCGGCCAGCGAGGCCTCGATGGCCTGCGTCTCGCGCGCGAGCAGGGCCAGCCCCTGGTCGGCGAACGCGCGGTGGCTGGCCACGTCGGCCCACAGGCTCGCCGCGGCTTCCGCACACGTCAGCGATGTGAAGCGGATGCGGCCCTTGGCCAGCGCGACGAAGCGCTGTTCGCGCAGCGGATCGGCCCGGTCCCAGGCGCCGCCGATGAGCACGCGCTTGCCGCGCTTGATGCGCGGTTCGCGCTCGGCGAAGAAAGGCAGCTTGGCGCCGAACCAGCCCGGCAGGCCCGTGTTCAGCGCGGTGTCGAAGGCCGAGGGGGCGGCGTGCGCCTTGGCAAATTCGCGCAGCGTGCCGAGCTGGTAGAGCGCCGGGTCCTTGGCGCCGCCCGTGCCCTCGACAGGCCGGATGACGGACGGGCCGCTGTTGCCCGTGCCCGGTCGCCCTTCGGGTCGTTTCGACTTGCGCAGGTCCGCCAGCTGGGCCGGCGACATGCACAGGTACAGCGCCGCGAGGTCAGCGGGCAGGGTGGCGGTGTCCGGGAGCGCGTCCGCTGCAGGGCCTTTGATTTCATCCGACGGGGCCATGGGCGCCTTTGTTCTTCACGCGGGGTTTGCGCCGGGGGATTTTAGGAGGGGCAATGCGGGCCGCCGCCCGCGCCCGGCCGCGTCAGTGCTCGGGGCCGCCCTGCCCCTGCGGCTCGGGCGCTGGGGCCGGCAGCCATTGCAGCTCGTCCGGCAGGTACGGCCGCGACCAACTCATGCCGTCCAGCCGCACGCGCAGCGTGAGCCCCCGCACGGTGGTCACCGTGCCGGGCTGCCCGTGCACCAGCACCCTGGCGCCCTTGCGGGCAGGCACATGAAATCGTTTCCGGATGTCCTCGTAGCTCACTGGGGTCTCCATCGATGAAGGTCGCGTGCGCCCGCGTAGTCATGCGCATGCGCATGACTACGCACGGGGGAGCTGTCTGGATTCAGGGGAATGCGGCCAAAGTGGACGCGGCGGGGATGCCGGTGCGGGGAGGACGGCGCGCACGCCGATGGCCGTCCCCGATAATGACCCGATCCCCGGGATGCGCAGCGCGCACCCTCTTTTCTTCTCCACGGATTCAATGACCTTACCGGTGAAAAGCACCAAAGATCAAGCTCCCTCGGCTGGCGATTTCGCCGGGCACACGCCGATGATGGCGCAGTACTTAGGCCTCAAGGCCGACCATCCGGACACCCTGCTGTTCTACCGGATGGGCGATTTCTACGAACTGTTCTGGGCCGACGCCGAAAAGGCCTCGCGCCTGCTCGACATCACGCTCACCCAGCGTGGCCAGTCGGCCGGGCAGCCGGTGCTGATGTGCGGCGTGCCCTTCCACTCGGTCGACACCTACCTCGCGCGGCTCATCAAGCTGGGTGAATCGGTCGCCATCTGCGAGCAGGTGGGCGAGGTCGGTGCCAGCAAGGGGCCGGTCGAGCGCAAGGTGGTGCGGGTGGTCACGCCCGGCACGCTGACCGACTCGGAACTGCTCAACGACAAGAGCGATTCGCTGCTGCTCGCCGTGCATGCGGGCACACGCAATTTCTGCGGCCTCGCCTGGCTCAGCGTGACGGGCGCCGAGCTGCGGCTGGCCGAATGCCCGGCCGATGCGCTCGAAGCCTGGATCGCGCGCATCGCGCCGAGCGAGCTGCTGTACAGCGCCGAGGTCACGCCCGCGTTCGAGCAGCGCCTGAAGGCCGCGCGCGCGGCCGTGCCGTTCACGCTGTCGCTGCGTCCGGCCTGGCAGTTCGATCCCGGCCTGGGCGAGCGCAAGCTCAGCGAGCAGATGGGCAGCCACAGCCTCGCGGCGTGGAACGCCGAATCGCTGGGCAACGCGCACGCCGCCGCCGCCGCGCTGCTGGGCTATGCCGAACACACACAGGGCCGCGCGCTGTCGCACGTGCAGCGGCTGTCGGTGGAACGCGACGGCGACCTGATCGAGCTGCCGCCCACCACGCGCCGCAACCTGGAGCTGGTGCAGACGCTGCGCGGCGAAGACTCGCCCACGATGTTCTCGCTGCTCGACACCTGCATGACGGGCATGGGCAGCCGCCTGCTCAAGCGCTGGCTGCTCTCGCCGCGCCGCGACCGCAGCGAAGCCCAGGGCCGGCTCGACGCCATCGGCGCGTTGCAGTCCCCCGGGCCCGGCGCCACCGCCGCGCCCTGGCGCACGCTGCGCGAGCAGCTGAAGAACACGAGCGACGTGGAACGCATCGCGGCGCGCATCGCGCTGCGCCAGGTGCGCCCGCGCGAACTGGTGGCGCTGCAGCTCGCGCTGGCGAAGGCCGAGCAGCTGGCGCCGCTGCTGCCGGGCGCCGCCGCGTTGCTGGCGCAGATCACCGAGCGCCTCGCGCCGCCGCCGGGCTGCGCCGACCTGCTGGTGCGCGCGATCAAGCCCGATCCGTCGGCGCTGGTGCGCGACGGCGGCGTGATCGCCACCGGCCACGACGCCGAACTCGACGAGCTGCGCGAGATCAGCGAGAACTGCGACGACTTCCTGCTCAAGCTCGAGATCAGCGAGCGCGAGCGCACCGGCATCAGCAACCTGCGCGTGCAGTTCAACCGCGTGCACGGCTTCTACATCGAGGTGACGCAAAGCGCGCTCTCGAAGGTGCCCGACAACTACCGCCGCCGCCAGACGCTGAAGAACGCCGAGCGCTTCATCACGCCCGAACTCAAGGCCTTCGAAGACAAGGCGCTGAGCGCACAAGACCGCGCACTGGCGCGCGAGAAGTGGCTGTACGAGCAGCTGCTCGACGCGCTGCAGCCCTCGGTGCCCGCGCTCACGCAGCTGGCCGGCGGCATTGCCGCGCTCGACGCGCTGTGCGCGCTGGCCGAGCGCTCGCACACGCTGAACTGGCGCGCGCCGACCTTCGTGTCGCACCCGTGCATCGAGATCCAGCAGGGCCGCCACCCGGTGGTGGAGGCGCGGCTGGCCGAGAAGTCGTCGGGCGGCTTCATTGCCAACGACACGCAGATGGGGCCGCAGCAGCGCATGCAGATCATCACCGGCCCGAACATGGGCGGTAAGTCGACCTACATGCGGCAAGTGGCGATCGTGGTGCTGCTGGCCTCCATCGGCTCGCACGTGCCGGCCACGGCGTGCCGGCTCGGGCCGATCGACGCGATTCACACGCGCATCGGCGCGGCCGACGACCTGGCCAACGCGCAGTCGACCTTCATGCTCGAGATGACCGAGGCCGCGCAGATCCTGCACAGCGCCACGGCGCAGTCGCTGGTGCTGATGGACGAAATCGGCCGCGGCACCAGCACCTTCGACGGCCTGGCGCTGGCGGCCGGCATCGCGGCGCAGCTGCACGACCGCAGCAAGGCCTTCACGCTGTTCGCCACGCACTACTTCGAGCTCACCGAGTTCCCGGCCACGCACCACGGCGCGGTGAACATGCACGTGAGCGCGACCGAGTCGGGCCGCGACATCGTGTTCCTGCACGAGATGCAGCCGGGCCCGGCCAGCAAGAGCTACGGCATCCAGGTGGCGCGCCTCGCGGGCATGCCCGCGGCGGTGGTCAACCACGCGCGGCAGGCGCTCGACGCGCTCGAATCGCAGCATGCGCAAACGCGTGCGCAGGTCGACCTGTTTGCGCCCCCGCCCGCCACCGAAACCCCCATGGCCAGCGCCGTAGAATCCGCGCTGGCTGCCCTCGACCCGGACGCCATGAGCCCGCGCGAAGCCCTCGACGCGCTCTATGCCCTCCAGAAACTGAACGCACGTGAACGCAGTACCGCATGAGCGGGCCCAGTTCCTGCAAGGCGAACCCATGACTTATTGCGTAGGCATCAAACTCAACGCCGGCCTGGTGTTTCTTTCCGACTCGCGCACGAACGCGGGGGTGGACCACATCAGCACCTTCCGCAAGATGATCGTCTACGAGCAGCCGGGCGACCGCGTCATGGTGCTGCTGTCGTCGGGCAACCTGAGCATCTCGCAGTCGGTGCGCGAAATTTTGCAGATCGAAGAGCTGCGCGAAACGCGCGAAGACGGCACGCAGGGCGAGCCCATCACGATCTGGAACGCCAAGAGCATGTTCGACGCCGCGCGCGTGCTGGGCTCGGCCGTGCGCCATGTGTACGACCGCGACGCCGAGGCGCTCAAGCACGCGGGCCTCGACTTCAACGTGTCGTTCATCTTCGGCGGACAGGTCAAGGGCGAAGGCATGCGCCTGTTCCTGGTCTACGCGGCCGGCAACTTCATCGAAGCCACCACTGAGACGCCCTACTTCCAGGTCGGCGAGTCGAAGTACGGCAAGCCCGTGCTCGACCGCGTGCTCACGCCCGAGACGCCGCTGGACGAAGCCGCCAAGTGCGCGCTGGTGTCGATGGACTCGACCATGAAGTCGAACCTGTCGGTCGGCCTGCCGCTCGATCTGGTGGTGTACGAGGCCAACAAGCTCGAGACCGACCGCGTGATCTGCATCGACGCCGACAACCCCTACTACCGCATGATGCACAACAGCTGGGGCCAGAAGCTGCGCGAGGTGTTCGACAGCATCGAAGACCCGGTGTGGGACGACAGCGCCACCGAACACCCGCTGCGGATGCCAGCCACGCGCCACAGCCCGCTGCGAAAAATCTCGACCCCCGACGAAAAGCTCATCTGAATCTGTCCGTGCCTCCTGTCATCTTTTCGCACGGCAACAGCTTTCCGGCGAGCACCTACCGCGTCGTTCTCGACAGCCTCCGCAACCGGGGCTTCGAGGTCGACGCCATCGAGAAATTCGGGCACGACCCGAAGTACCCCGTCACCGACAACTGGCCGCACCTGGTGCAGCAGCTGGCCGACTTCGCCAAGCTGCGTGCCGACCGCGCGGGCGGCCCGGTGTTTCTCATCGGCCATTCGCTGGGCGGATTCCTGAGCCTGATGTGCGCGGCGCGCCACCCCGAGCTGGCGCGCGGCGTGCTGCTGATCGATTCACCGATCCTTGGCGGCTGGCGCGCGAACACGCTCAACGTGGTCAAGCGCACGCCGCTCATGAAGAGCATTTCGCCCGGCGCCGTGAGCCGCAAGCGCAAGAACAGCTGGGAGCACCGCGAGGCGGTGTTCGAGCACTTCCGCAGCAAGAAGGCGTTCGCGAAGTGGGACGAGCAGGTGCTGCACGACTACATCGACCACGGCACCTTCGACAGCGAAGACACGCGCTCGCTGAGCTTCGACCGCGACGTGGAAACCGCCATCTACAACACCCTGCCCCACACGCTGGGCGCGCTGCTGCGCCGCCACCCGCTCAAGTGCAAGGTGGCCTTCATCGGCGGACGCCAGTCGGTCGAGATGAAGCAGGTGGGCATGGCGATGACCGAGCAGGTCACCAAGGGCCGCATCACGATGCTCGACGGCAGCCACCTGTTCCCGATGGAAAAGCCGCTGGCCACGGCGGCGGCCATCGAGGCCTCGCTGCGCAACCTGATGTAGGTGGTGTTCAGGCGGTGCGGCAGGCGACCGCGTCGCCGACGCGCAGCACCCCGCCACGCAGCACCCGCGCCGTCACGCCGCCATGCCCGCGCATGGCGTTGTAGCCGCCGGGGCCGAGCAGTTCTTCCATGCGCGAACAGGGCTCGCAGGGCCCGGTGATCTCCAGCAGCACCTCGGGCCCGAGCGCCAGCACCAGCGGCTGGTCGCGAAACAGCGAGCGCGCTGCCAGCAGGTTGAGGCCCGACACGACGAGGTTGCGGCGCAGCAGGCTCGCATCCACACCCTCCATGCGCTGCGCGAGCGCCGCGACAACCGGCAGATGCTCCGCCTGGATCAGCGTGACCTGCCGCTTGCCACCGCCGCGCCCCGCACTGCTGCGGTCGCCGGCCAGGCCCAGCGCTTCGATCGCCAGCACCTCCTGCACCGACTCGACAGGCGTGCGCCGCGCGGGGCGCAGCAGGATGGCGTCGAGCCGGCCGGGGTGCGGAAACTGCCGGGTCAGGGCGTGGAGATCGGACATGCGCCGCATTGTCCACGCGGACTTTTTTTGCGCGCTGCTGTCGGCCCGCCGCATACTGGCGCGTCCTTGGGGTTGAACCGACCTTCTTCGAAGCGACACGCACCGCGCCGACGATGACCACCACCGAGCTGAGCTGGATCGCCACCACGCTGACCGCCGCGCGCCCGCGCGCGGTGGCCGCGTTGCTGCGCTACTTCCGCGACCTGGACACGGCCGAGGAAGGTTTTCAGGAAGCCAGCCTGCGCGCGCTGCGGCACTGGCCCGAGCACGGGCCGCCCGACGATCCGCTGGCATGGCTGATCCTCGTGGGGCGCAACGCGGCGCTCGACGAGCTGCGGCGGCGCGACCGGCACGATCCGCTGCCTGAAGCCGATGACGGCGACGCGGACATGGCCCTCGACCCCGACCTCGCCGAACAGCTCGACCAGTCGCACTACCGCGACGACGTGCTGCGCCTGCTGTTCGTCTGCTGCCACCCCGCGTTGCCGCTCGCGCAGCAGATCGCGCTGGCGCTGCGCATCGTCTCGGGGCTGTCGGTGCCGGAGATCGCGCGCGCCTTCCTGGTCGGAGAGCGCGCCATGGAACAGCGCATCACGCGCGCCAAGCAGCGCGTGGCCGCGACCGGCCTGCCCTTCGATGCGCCCGGTGTGCGCGAACGCGGCGAGCGGCTGGCGGCCGTGGGTGCGGTGGTCTACCTGCTGTTCAACGAAGGCTATGCGGCCAGCGGCGGCACGGCACATGTGCGCGTGGCGCTGTGCGAAGAGGCAATCCGCCTCGCGCGCCTGCTGTGCGAGCTGTTCCCCGACGAGCCCGAAACCGCCGGCCTGTGCGCCCTGCTGCTGTTGCAGCACGCGCGCGCCGATGCGCGGCTCGATGCGGCCGGCATGGTCGTGCTGCTCGAAGACCAGGACCGCACACGCTGGCACCGCGCGGCGATCGACGAAGGCCTGGCCCTGCTCGACGCCGCGCTGCGCCAGCGCCGCATCGGGCCGTACCAATTGCAGGCGGCCATCGCGGCCACGCACGCACGGGCCGCGCGCGCCGCCGACACCGACTGGGCCGAAATCGACCGGCTCTACGCCGGGCTCGAAAAGCTGCAGCCTTCGCCTGTGGTCACGCTCAACCGCGCAGTGGCCGTGGCCAAGGTGCGCGGGCCCGAAGCGGCGCTGGCGATGGTCGACGCGCTGGCGGAGCCGCTGTCGGCTTACTTCCACTTCCACGGCCTGCGCGGCGGGCTGCTGACGCAGCTAGGCCGCGCCGACGAGGCGCGCCGCGCTTTTGCCGACGCGCTCGCATTGGCCCGCACCGCCGCCGAAGCCGCGCACATCCGCCTGCTGCTGGACCGTCTCGGCGCGGACGCCTCTTCCGACTCCCTTCAAGCAAAGGACGCACGATGCTCTATTCCATCCTGATCTACGGTTCCGAAGCTGCGGCGGCCGGCTGGGCGCCCGAGGTCGAAGACGAGATGCTCGAGCGCCACACCGACCTGCGCGACGAGCTGCAGGCCGCCGGCCGGCTCGGCACCGTGCTGCGCCTGATGCCCGACACCGCCACCACCGTGCGGCACGCCGGCGCCGCGCATCCGCTGGTGACCGACGGGCCGTTCGCCGAGACGAAGGAGCAGCTGATGGGCATCTACATCGTCGAGTGCGAATCGCTCGAAGACGCGCGGCATGCGGCGCGGCGGCTGGACTTCGAGGGCGGCGTGTTCGAGATCCGCCCGGTGACCTGGTACGACCCGGGCGTGATCGCGCCGCGCATCCCGCAGGTCTGAAAAAAATCCCACTGCGCTGTCGGATCAGCTGGGCCTGCGCCGTCCTTGGAACGAGCGCCCGCATGTCGCGGGTCGCCATTCACGCCAAGGAGAAGCTCTCATGCCCTCGAATGCCCTGTCTTTGAAAGACCGCTGCGCCGTGATCCACGGCGGCAGCGGTGCCCTCGGCGGCGCCGTCGCCCGCGCCTTTGCACGCGAAGGCGCCCGCGTGTTCATCACCGGCCGCAGCCGCGACAAGCTCGATTCGGTCGTGCGAGACATCACCGCCGCCGGCGGCCGTGCGCAGGCCGCGGTGGTCGATGCGCTGGACGAAGCCGCGATGCTGCGCCACGCAGCCGAAGTGGCCGAGCAGGCCGGCGGCATCGACCTCGCGTTCAACGCGGTCGGCGTCTTCCATGTGCAGGGCCGGCCACTGGCCGAGCTGTCGCTGGAAGACTTCTTCCTCCCCATCCACGCCTACACGCGCAGCAACTTCCTCACCGCCAAGGCCGTGGCACCGCACATGGCGGCGCGCGGCGGCGGCGTGATCCTGTCGGTGTCGACGCCCGCCTCGCGCCTACCCGGCCCCGGGTACCTCGGACATGCCGTGGCCTGCGCCGGCGTGGAGGGGCTCGCGCGCCACATGGCGGGCGAGCTGGCGGCCTTTCGCATCCGCACGGCCTGCATCCGCTCGCACGCGATTCCCGAGGCGGTGGCCGCGGGCTCGCACAGCGGCGAGGTATTTCGCCCGGCAGCCGAGCGCATGGGCCTCACGGTCGAACAGATGCTGGCCGCGCGGCCCGAGGGGCTGCTGGTCGAACGCCTGCCCTCGCTGGAGCAGCTCGCGGGCACCGCGCTGTTCCTGGCCTCGCCGCTGGCCGGGGCCATCACGGGCGCAATAGTCAACCTGAGCGGAGGGGTCATCCTCGATTAGGGTTGCGGTCGCTTTGAATTAACATCAAGATACAAATAGGAACTTTAGAAACAGTCGTTTCATTTAAGAAAAAACGTTGCACCACGTACACCACGGCTCAAAAATGTCGTCCTATGTCTGCCCCTCTCCTGGAAGACGTTGAAGTGGTCTCGCTGAGCCCCGCGCTGGTGGTCGAAGACGATCCGGCGATGCGCGAGCGCCTGGCGTACGTGCTGTCGACGCTCGGATGCGACGAGCCCCAGATCGCCTGGGCCGACAGCCTGACCTCGGCCCGCTCGCTGCTGGAGCAGCAGCATTTCGGCGTGGCGCTGATCGACATCGGCCTGCCCGACGGCAGCGGCGTCGACCTGATCGAGTGGATGCACGTGCACCACCGGCTGGTGCCCGCCGTGGTGATCTCGGCCTGGCGCACCGAGGCCGTGATCTTCGCGGCGCTGCGCGCCGGCGCCATCGGCTACCTGCTGAAGGAACGCGACGACCTCGAACTCAGCATCGCGCTGCGCAGCATCGAGCAAGGCGGCGCACCGATCGACCCGGCCATCGCCCGTCGCATCCTCGGCTGGGTCGCGACCCAGCTGCCCGGCCTGCCCTCGCCACCCGACGACCCGTCGCTGACGCCCGCCACCACGCCCGTCATGCTGACGCCGCGCGAGCGCAAAATCCTCGAGCTCGTGTCGCAAGGGATGAGCAACCGCGACATGGCGGAGGCGCTGTCGATCTCCAGACTCACCGTGGAATGCCACACCAAGAACATCTACCGCAAGCTGGCCGTCAACTCGCGCACCGAGGCGGTCTACCAGGGCCGAAGGCAGGGCTTGCTGCGCTGAGGTTCCTTGCGGGCCTCCTGCTGTGGGCCCTGTGGCTGCTGCTCTCGTCGGGCAGCGCACACGCACAAACACCGGTGGTTCCCGAACTTCGCGCCGAAGCCGCACGCGGCACCGGCTGGGACGACACGACCCCGCCCTCCGACGGCTGGACGCCCGTCGCCCTGCCCGACAGCTGGGCCACGCGCTGGCCCGGTTTCGACGGCGTGGTCTGGTACCGGCTGACCTGGGAGCAGCCCGCACCCGTGACCGAAACCGGGCTGCTGCTGCACTACCTGAACATGGCCGGCGAGGTCTCGCTCAACGGTACGACGATCTGGCGCGACCGCAGCCTGATCGAGCCGCTCACGCGCGCATGGAACTCGCCGCGCTACTGGCTGCTGGACGCGCCGCAGTTGCGCGCCGGCACCAACACGCTGCTCGTGCGCGTGTCGGGCCTGTCGGCCTACCAGGCCGGGCTGGGCCCGGTGAGCCTGGGCGCGCCCGCGCTCATGCAGGCCGAGTTCGGCCGCGAGCAGCTCATGCGGCGCGACCTGCAGGTGTTCGGCCTGGCGACCAGCGCGGCGGTGTCGGCCTTCTTCGCGGCGTGGTGGCTGCTGCGCCGGCGCGAGACGGCCTACGGCTGGTTCGCGGCGATGTCGGTGCTGTGGCTGCTGTTCGGCTACAACCAGATCGCCACCAGCCCGTGGCCCTTTGCCAGCAACCACAGTTGGCAGGCGCTGAACACCTCGCTGTTGCTGTTCTTCAGCGTGTCGTACGGCGTGTTCGTGCTGCGCTTTGCCGGGCGGCGCCTGCCGCGCCTGGAGATTGCGGCGTTCGCGGTGGCGGCCGTGGGCGTGCTCGACCTGTGGTTCGCGGGCACCGCCAACCTGCCCACCCACCGCGCGATCTGGACGCTGGTGGGCGGCCTCACGATCATCGTGGTGAACAGCAGCGGCATCTTCCACGCGCTGCGCCACCGGGGCAGCCCGATGCGTTCGCTCGCGCCGTTCATGGCGGTGTCGGCGCTCACGGGCGCGCACGACCTGCTGGTGTTCACGCAGGTGATCGACAGCAACATCTACTACACGACCATGTCCTCGTACGTGCTGCTCTTGGGCATGGCGCTGACGCAGGCCGGGCGCTTCGTGCAGAGCCTGCGGCGCATCGAGAACTTCAACACCGAGCTGATCGAGGAAGTGAACGCCGCCAAGGCCGAGCTCGCGTCCACGCTCGCGCAGCAGCACGCGCTGGAGCTCGCGCACGCGCGCATCGGCGAGCGCGTGGCCCTGGTGAGCGACCTGCACGACGGCCTGGGCGGCATGCTGGTGGGCAGCATCGCGACGCTGGAGCGCACGCCCGAGCACCTCAGCGCGCCGCAGCTGCTGGCGATGCTCAAGAGCCTGCGCGACGACCTGCGGCTGATCATCGACGCCACCGGCCGCGACGACGGCGCGCGTGCGCTCGGCGAGCTGCTGGCGCCGCTGCGCTACCGCAGCGCGCAGCTGCTGGACGCGAACGGCATCGACTGCCGCTGGAAGGTCTCGGGCATCGACACGCTCGAACTCGCGCCCTCGCAGAGCCTGGACCTGATGCGCTTCCTGCAGGAGGCGCTGACCAACGTGCTCAAGCACAGCGCGGGCCGGCGCGTGGACGTGACGGTGGCGCGCGCGGGCGCCGAACTGCAGCTCAGCGTGCGCGACGACGGCCGGGGCTTCGCGGTGGACGGCGTGAGCGGCGGCGCGGGGTTGCGCAACCTGCGGGCGCGGGCACGCCGCCTGGGCGCGCAGCTGCAGCTGCAGTCGCGCCCCGGCGAGACGCAGGTGGTGCTGCGGATGCCTCTGGGCGGTGCGGCGGTTACTTGACCAGCGCCAGCGTGCCCTTCATGAGCGACGCGTGCCCCGGGAACGAGCAGAACCACGCATAGCTGTCTCCCGCCTTGAGCTTGCTCACGTCGAAGCTCACGGCATCGACCTCGCCGCCGCCGATGACCTTCGAATGCGCGATGACGCGGGCATCGCCCGGCTTCACGTAGGCCTTGTCCAGCCCCGCGCCGATGCCGTCCGCCGCCACGCCTTGCGCGTCGGCGGCCTTGCTCAGCACCCAGTTGTGGCCCATCGCGGCCTTGGGCATCTTGCCGACGTGCTTGAGCTTCACGGTGAACTGCTTGCAGCTGGCCGGCACGGCGATGGCGGTCTTATTGAACTGCATCGCGTCGTTGCCTTCGATCTCGATGTCGCAGGTGGCGGCCAGCACGGGGCCGGCGAGCAGCGCCGTGAAAAGCAGGGCCGCGGTGGTTCTCGTCTTCATCACATGGTTCTTTCGGTGAGGTGCCGATTCGGCACGCCCCACTGTGCGGTGGGCGTGCTGCGGAACACTTGCGATAGATCAATGCGCGTGGAGAAAGGCCTCAGAGTTCGAGCACCAACCGTCCTTCGCAGGCGCGAGAGCAGCAGGCCATCATCTTGGTGTTCGCATCGCGCTCGCTGCGCGTGAGCACCACGTCGCGGTGATCGACCTTGCCGGCCAGCACGCGCACTTCGCAGGAACCGCACAGGCCTTCCTCGCAGTCGCTCTGCACATCGACGTTGGCTGCGCGCAGGGCCGTCAGCAAGGTCTGGTCGGGCGGCACGGTGATGACGAGGCCGGAGTCTTTCAGCTCCACCTCGAAGGCGTGTTCCTTCGACGGGTCGAGCGTGGCCAGCGTCGATTCGAAATGCTCCACGCGCAAGGCGCCCTCGGGCCACGCGGCGCAGCAGTCTTCGAGCGCTTCGAGCATGCGCAGCGGGCCGCAGGCGTACACCTGCGCGCCGGGCACGGGCGTGGCCAGCAGCGCGCGCAGGTCGTTGCGCCGGCCTTCGTCGGCCGCGTGCAC
The DNA here is from genome assembly GCF_058787635.1 of Variovorax sp. FW305-3-2-15-B-LB1. Taxonomy (NCBI): domain Bacteria; kingdom Pseudomonadati; phylum Pseudomonadota; class Betaproteobacteria; order Burkholderiales; family Comamonadaceae; genus Variovorax; species Variovorax sp. FW305-3-2-15-B-LB1. Next base: position 17,719 of record NZ_JBYSZY010000069.1, read on the forward strand.
ATGCAGGCGCTCGCCGTGCAGCGCGGCCAGCTCGTCGACGAAGGCCATGCTCGCGCGGCTGCGGCCGCTGTAGTGCAGTTCGTAGTCCATGCCCAGCGCCTTGGCGCGCCGCGCCATCGCGCTCACGGGCGTGATGCCGATGCCACCGGCGATGAAGATCGCCTTCGGCAGCGACTCGTCGAGCCGGAAGTGATTGCGTGGCCCGCGGATGCGCAGGCGGTCGCCCGCCTTCACGTTCGCATGCACCCAGGCCGAACCGCCACGGCCTTCGGGCTCGTGCAGCACGGCGATCTCCAGCGCGTGGGCTTCGTCGGGGTCGCCGCACAGCGAGTACTGGCGCGACAGCTCGGGCGTGCCGCATTCGACGTCGATGTGCGAACCCGGCGTCCAGCGCGGCAGCGGCTTGCCGTCGGGCGACACCAGGCGCAGCCGCACGATGCCGTCGGCCACCGGCGTCACGCGCTCGACCACCACGGGCCGCGCGATGGCATGCGCCGACGGCTCGCCGATGCGCACGGGCACCTGCACGTCGCGCAGGCCGGCATCGGCGCGCTCGGGGTTGGCGCGCGCGTCCCACTCGACCCACAGGTGCTCGGGCCCACGGAACGAGGTGTTGGGCACGTAGCTGAAGCGTTGCTCCGACAGGCGCATGTGCGGCAGCCGGCGCGTGAACTCCTCCAGGAAGATCTGCATCTCCATGCGCGCCAGGTTCTTGCCCATGCACTGGTGCGAGCCGTAGCCGAAGGTCAGGTGGTCGCTGGCGTTGTCGCGGCGGATGTCGAACAGGTCGGCATCGGCGAAGTGGCCTTCGTCGTGGTTGGCCGACGAGGTGACGATCAGCAGGCGCGAGCCCGCCGGCAGGTCGACGCCGCCGACCTGCGTGTCTTTGGTGACAAGCCGGCGCCAGGCGGCCACCGAGCCGTTGTGGCGCAGGCACTCTTCCACCGCGTTGGGAATGAGGCCCGGGTCGTCGCACAGCTCCTGCCACACCTGCGGATGCTGCAGCAGCAGCTTCACGGCGTTGGCGGTGGCGTTGGCGGTGGTCTCGTGCGCGGCCACGATGCCGGCCATCATCATCGAGTGCAGGTACGAGTCGGTGACGACCTCGGGGTGCTGCATCTGCTTGCGGATGCCGTACTGCATCCAGCCGGGTGCGTCGGGGTCCTGGCGCATCTTGTCGAGCACCTTGCCGGCGTACTGCCAGAAGTTGCCGACGGCGTGCGCCACGGCCACCTGCTCTTCGGGCTTGGGGCGGCCCCAGGTGTTGACGGTGTGCGCGATGGAGTATTTGCGCAGCGTGTCCATGTCTTCCTCGGGCACGCCGAGAAAGTGCAGCGCCACGGTGAGCGGGATTTCCCACAGCATCTGGTCGACGAGGTCGGCGCGGCCGTCGTCGATGAAGCGGTCGACATAGCTGCGCGCGAGTTCGCGCACCAGCGGCTCGTGGTGCTTCAGCGCCTCGGGCGTGAACGGGTCCATGAGCGCGCGGCGGCGCGGCATGTGGGCCGGCTCGTCCTCGTTCACCAGCGTGCGGTTGAGCGCAAAGCCGTAGCTTGCGAGCACGGCGTTGGCTTCTTCGCCGGTGGGCGTGATCTTCTCCAGCGCGTTCGACGGGCTGAAGGTGAGGTTGTCGCGGAACACCGCCTTGATGTCGTCGTAGCGCGTGATCACCCAGTAGCCCAGCTTGGGGCTGTAGAAGATCGGCTCCTGCTCGCGGGCCCAGCGCACGTACTCGGGCGGGTCTTGCTGGTAGCCGTCCTCGAAGGGATCGAACTCGGCGGCGCGCTGGCTCACGGGGCAGCCGGTGGGCGTGCGCTCGGCGGAGAGCGCCCCGTGCGCGACGGGGCAACCGGAGGTGCGCGAAGGCATGGCGGTATCGGACATGGCAGCAGACTCAGTCGAGCGTGATCTTCAGGTCGCGGATCAGCTTGTGCCAGCGCGCGGTCTCGGCCTTGAGCAGCTCGGTGTACTGCGCGGGCGTGTTGCCCACGGGCTCGACGCCGAAGTCGACCATGCGCTTGTTCACCGAGGGCTCGTGGATGGCGGCCACCAGCTGGCGGTTGAGCGTGTTCACCACGTCGGCCGGCGTGGCCGCGGGCACCACCACGCCGACCAGCGCGGCGGCCTCGACGTTCTTGTAGCCGAGCTCGGCGAAGGTGGGCACGTCGGGCAGTTGCGGCAGGCGCGTGGGGTTGGCCACGGCCAGCGCGCGCACCTTGCCGCCCTTGATGAAGCCGGCGCCGGCGGCCATGTCGACCATCATGGCCGGCAGCTGCCCGCCGACCACGTCGGCCAGCGCGGGCGCCGCGCCGCGGTACGGCACGTGGACCATGAAGAGCTTGGCCTCGACCTTCAGCAGTTCCATCGCCAGGTGGTGCGGACTGCCCGCGCCGGCCGAGGCGTAGTTGATGCCGCCCGGCTTGGCCTTGGCCTGCGCGATGAAGTCCTTGGCGGTGGCAAAGCCCGAGTTGGCGCCGACCACCAGGATCATCGGGAACTTGCCCATCAGCGTGACGGGCGTCAGGTCCTTGGTGGGGCTGTAGCTCAGCGACTTGTACAGCGCCGGGTTGAACACCAGCGTGCCGTTGTCGGCCGAGAGCACGGTGTAGCCGTCGGCCGGGGCGCGCGCGGTTTCGGCGGCGGCCAGCGCGGTGTTGCCACCCGGCTTGTTATCTACCAGCACGGGTTGGCCGACCTGTGTCGACAGCGTCTGGGCGACGGTGCGTGCGAGGAAGTCGGAGCCGCCGCCGGCCGCATAAGGCACGAGCCAGCGGATGGGCTTGGCCGGAAAGGCGGTCTGGGCGCTGGCGGCGGTGGCCAGGGCAGCGAGGGACAGGACCGCAAGGCCGCGGGCGAAGTGCATCTTCATCGGGTGTCTCCGGAGTGGATATTGTGTATTGCGTAATTATCATACGCATTGCGTAATCACTGATCCGCGGGTTTACCCGGCCACCTGGGCCGCCACCTAAGATGCCGACGACATGACCTCCCCCGCCGAAGCTCCCTCTTCTCCTCCCCGCGAGCGCCGCCAGCGCGTGCAGTCCGCCGAGACCGGCATGGCCGTGCTCAAGGGCCTGGCGCACCTGGGCGGGCGCAGCAGCCTCACGGCCCTGGCCACCCACGTGGGCGAGAGCCCGGCCAAGGTGCACCGCTACCTCGCGAGCCTGATGGAAGAAAGCCTGGTGCGCCAGGACACCGCCTCGCAGCACTACTACCTGGGGCCCGAGGCGATCCAGATCGGCCTGGCCGCCATGCGCCAGGCCGACCCGATCCGCGCGGCCGAGCCCTGCCTGATCCGCCTGCGCGAATCGCTGGAGGTGACCTGCTTCGTCGCCGTGATGGGCAACAAGGGCCCGACCATCGTGCGCTTCGAGGAGCCGGGCCTGCCGGTGACGGTGAACGTGCGCGCCGGCTCGGTGATGTCGATGCTGTGGTCGGCCACCGGGCGCGCCTTCCTGGGCCTGCTCGACGAGTCGCGCGTGGTGGCGCTGGCCGAGCAGGAACTGGCCGACGCCACCGAGGACATGCGCGCGCTGCTCGATGCCGACGACCCCATCGGCGCGCTGCGCCGCGAGGTGCAGCAGGCGCACTGCGCCATCGTGCGGGACACCTACCTGCGCGGCATCAGCGCCGTGGCGGCGCCGGTGTACGACTACGCGGGAAGGGTGTGCGCCGTGATCACCGCGCTGGGCGCCACGGGCGGGTTCGATCCGTCGATCGACGGGCCGATCGCCATCGCCGTGCGGCGGGAGGCGAAGGCCGCCGGCGCGCTGCTGGGCGCGGCGGCCTGAGGCTGCTGGCTTATTCCGCCCAGACGACTGCGCCGGTCCACGCCGTGGCCAGCACCACGATCCCGAAGGCGATGCGATACCAGGCGAACGGAATGAAGTTGTGGGTGCTGATGTACTTCAGCAGCCAGCGCACGCACAGCCATGCGCTGATGAACGAGAAGGCCAGCCCCACCGTGAACAGCGGAATGTCGGCCACCGACAGCAGCGCGCGCTCCTTGTAGAGGCTGTAGGCGCCCGCGCCGATCAGCGTCGGAATCGCCAGGAAGAACGAGAAATCGGTGGCTGCCTGGCGCGACAGGCCCAGCAGCATGCCGCCGATGATGGTCGAGCCGCTGCGGCTGGTGCCGGGGATCATCGCGAAGCACTGCACCAGGCCGACCTTGAGCGCGTCCCAGGGCGTCATGTCGTCCACGTGCTCGACGCGCACCGAACCGGGCGGGCGCTTCTCGGCCCACAGGATGATGAAGCCGCCGATGATGAAGGTGCTCGCCACCACGGTCGGGATGAACAGGTGCGCCTTGATCATCTTGCCGAACAGCAGGCCCAGCACCACCGCGGGCAAAAAACCGATGAGGATGTTCAGCGCCAGCCGGCGCGCCTTGGGCTGGCGCGGCAGCGCCACCACGGTCGAATGGATCTTCTGCCAGTAGACCAGGATCACCGCGAAGATCGCGCCGGTCTGGATGGCGATGTCGAACACCTTGGCCTTGGCGTCGTCGAAGCCCAGCAGCGAGCCCGCAAGAATGAGGTGGCCGGTCGACGAGATCGGCAGGAATTCGGTCAGACCCTCCACGATGCCCATGACAGCGGCCTTGGCCAGCAAAACGATATCCACGCGTACTCCTTGAAAGACCGGCAATTATGGCGAGGCCATCGGTCAGGCCCTGTTCAGGCGCCGTTCCGCCGGTGGAACACAAGGCAGCCCGCCCACGGAAATACCTAGTTCAGGTGATGTTCGACCTCGGCGCGTTAATACATATTGATAACAGTTATTCATCTGCGCCCGAAGGAGCATCCATGTCAACGTTCACCACCGGGAGTGAACTCGAGGACTGCGTCGCAGAAGAACGCCCCTCGACGCTCGACGACCATGTCGAAGACCGTCTCAAGAGCCCCTGCCAGCTGGAGCGGGAGCAGTGCCACGGCATGCTGCGCGTGGCCGAAGCCACCGGCGCCTCGGCCCACGAGCTGCGCCAGCTGACGCAGCGCCTGGCCGACATCGACCACTGCGGCGCCAGCGCCTGCATCGTCGCGCAAGGCCATGTGGAGGCCGACCGCATGGCCTCCGGCCTGCAGGCCGACGCCGCCTTGTGCATCGACTTCCGACTGCTGGAGCCGCTGGGCCCGGCCCACGACAAGAAATGGTTTGCGCGCTGGAAGTTCTGGAGCTTCCTGCTCGGCGCGGCCGGCCCGGTGGCCGCGCTCACGCTGCAGGGCCTGGCGCTGCGCCCGAGCGAGCCGCACGACGCGCACGCCGACCTGGTCGCCAAGTCGCGCAAGGTGCTCGAAAGCTGGCGCCGCACCTCCGACACCCTCTTCTGGCACGCGGTGGAAGACTACGTGCGCCAGCAGGCCTTCTCGCTCGAAACGCAGGCCTACCTGATGCACTGCGTGGCGTCGGTCTTCGCCGCCGAGGCGCCCATGCGCTCCAACGCCGAGCGCGAACGGCTGGCCGCCGTGCTCACCGACACCTACTGCGACGCACTCGGCACGGCGGCGACCATGCCCTCGTCGGACATCTACCGCCGCCTGGCACAGGGCCTGGAAACCGACAGCGGCAACGCCGGCCCGGGCCGCCCGCTCGCGCGCGGCGAGGCGGCGCAGGTGGCGATGACCACGCTGGTCACGGTCGTCGGCAACGGCGGCTCACACTGAAGCGCGACGGCGCAACGCGCGCACCGCGCTGTCGACCGTCGTCAGCACCGGCAGGCCGCTGGCCGCCTCGCAGGCGCCACGCGCGCGCGCCATGCTGAACTGAGCCAGGGCAATGCGCGTGCATCCGCGCGCACGCAGCGCCGCGGCCTGTTCGGCGATGAGCGCATCGTGGCGCTGCGTGTCGCCCGCATCGAGCGCGGCCAGCGCGCCCTCGGCCAGCGCGAGTTCGAGCGCCATGCCCGCAGGAAACTCCGGCGGCATCGATTCCAGCGTGCGCGCGAAAGTCGCGATCAGGCCCAGCCGGCCTTCGCCCTGGACGGCCTCTTCGATCATGGCCTCGTTGGGCTTGAGCACCGGAATGCCCGCGTGCCGCTGCGCCACCGCCTCGATGCACGGCCCGAAGGCCGAGCACGTGAAGAGAATGCCGCGCGCGCCCGTGTCCACCGCGTACTGCGCCAGGCGCTGGAAGCGCTCGTGCATCGCCGCGTCGAGCCCCTTGCCGTCGCGCGCGAGGTCGGCCGAGAGGCTGTCGTCCAGCAGGTTCATGCGCACGGCCTCGGGCCAGTCGCGTGCGAAGGCTTCGTTGATGGGGGCGACGGAATGCGAGAGCGCGTGGATGAGGGCGATGCGTGTCATGAAGTCAGGTGAGATCAGATGCCCTTGGACGACGGGTTGGCAAAGGCCTCCTTCGTCTCGGCATTGAGCGGGTAGTTGATGTTGATGCCCTTGGGCGGAATCGGCGACATGAACCACTTGCTGTAGAGCTTTTCCATCTCGCCGGACTTCATCATGCCCGACACCACGCGGTCCACCAGCGCCTTGAAGGCCGGATCGTCCTTGCGGAACATCAGCGACTGGTTCTCGGTGCGCAGGCTCTCGCCGGTGATGACGAAATCCTTCGGATTTCGCGCGTTGGCGATCTGGCCCGCCAGCAGGATGTCGTCCAGCACGAAGGCCTGCGCGCGGCCGCTCTCGACCAGCAGGAACGAGTCGGTGTGGTCCTTGCCCGAGAGCTGGTTCACCTCGAGGCTGCGGCCCTTGTCGGCCGCGCGCAGCAGGCGGAACGACGTGGTGCCGGCGGTGGTGACCACCGTCTTGCCCTGCAGGTCGGCGATGCTCTTGATGCCCGAATCGGCCTTCACCAAGGTGCGCACGTTGTAGCGGAAGATGTCCGGCGAAAAGGCCACCTGCGACTGGCGCTCGACCAGGTTGGTGGTGGAGCCGCACTCGATGTCCACCGTGCCGTTCTGCACCAGCGGGATGCGGTTGGCCGAGGTCACGGCCTGGTACTTGACCTCGACGGCCGGCAGCTTCAGCTCGGTCTTCACCGCGTCGACGATGCGGTTGCAGATCTCGATGCTGTAGCCCACGGGCTTGAGGTTGGCGTCCAGGTACGAGAAGCCGAACGAGGCCTCGCGGTAGCCGAAGGTGATGGCGCCGCTGGCCTTGATCTTGGCGAGCGTTTCGTTGGCGGGCTGCGCCTGTGCGGGAGCGGTCGGTGCCAGGGCGGCAAGGGCCAGCGCGAAGGCGGCGGCGGCGATGGAAAGCGACGGGCGAAGCTGGGGCATGGAACGCTCCTCGGAACGGCGGTTGAAGAAAAAGGGGCGGTGGCTCAGCGCGTCGCGCCGCGCGTGACCGCGTCGACCGAGGCGGCGAGCCGCGCGACGATCTCCTGCAGGTGATCGCGCGTCGCGATGTACGGCGGCGCCAGCAGCACGTGGTCGCCCTGGCGGCCGTCGACCGTGCCGCCGAAGGGGTAGCACAGCAGGCCGCGCGCCATCGCGTCTTTCTTGAGGCGCGCGTTGACGGCCAGGGCCGGATCGAAGGGCTTCTTGCTCGCGCGGTCGACCACCAGCTCGACGCCCCAGAAGAAGCCGCGTCCGCGAATGTCGCCCACGTGCGGGTGCTCGCCCAGCGCCTCGGCCAGCATCGCGCCGAAGGCGACGCCGTCGTCGCGCACCTTGGCGACCAGGCCGTCACGGCGGATCACCTGCTGCACCGCGAGCGCCGCCGCGCAGGCCATCGGGTGGCCCAGGTAGGTGTGGCCGTGCTGGAAGAAGCCGCTGCCCTTGGACATGGCCTCGACGATGCGGCGCTGCGCGAGCACCGCGCCGATCGGCTGGTAGCCGCCGCCCAGGCCCTTGGCGATGGTCATCAGGTCGGGCACCACGCCCTCCTGCTCGCAGGCGTGCAGCGAGCCGGTGCGGCCCATGCCGCACATCACCTCGTCGAGGATCAGCAGCACGCCGTACTTGTCGCAGACCTCACGCACAGCCTTGAAATAGCCCGGCACCGGCGTGAGCACGCCGGCGGTGGCACCGCCCACGGTCTCGGCCACGAAGGCGATCACGCGGTCAGCACCCTGCGCGACGATGGCCGCTTCCAGCTCATCTGCCAGGCGCAGGCCGTACTGCTCGGCGCTCTCGTCGGCACGCTGCTCGCGGTACGGGTAGCACGGCGCGACGTGCGTGGCCGGCACGAGGATCGGCGCGAAGGGCTCGCGCCGCCAGGCGTTGCCGCCCACCGCGAGCGCGCCCAGCGTGTTGCCGTGGTAGCTCTGGCGGCGCGCGATGAAGTGCGTGCGCTGCGGCTGGCCGATCTCCACGAAGTACTGGCGCGCCATCTTCAGCGCCGACTCCACCGCCTCGGAACCGCCGCTCACGAGGTACACGTGGCTCATGCCTTCGGGGGCGCCGTCAATGAGTTCGTCGGCCAGCTGCTCGGCCACCTCGCTCGTGAAGAAGCTGGTGTGGGCGTAGGCCAGTGTGTCGATCTGCGCGTGCATGGCGGCCATCACCTCGGGATGGCCGTGGCCGAGCGAAGACACGGCCGCGCCGCCCGAGGCATCGAGGTATTCGCGCCCTTCGGCGTCGCGGATGAACATGCCCTGCGCGCTGGCGGCAACGGGCGGGGTCTGGCGAAGGTGGCGGTGGAAGACGCGCGTCATGGCGGGAGGAAAGCGGGGGGCCTGTGTTTGGAACTAACGTTTCGTTCAAATTATTGTTTGGAACATTTGTTCCGTCAACTCCCGGGATTTCCCTGCTCCGGTACATTCGTTCCAGACACCGAGAGAAAAGAGACACCGCCATGGGCGCCAAAGAACTGATCCGCCAGCGTTTCAACGAACTGAGCCCCGCCCTGCAGCAGGTGGCGCGCTACGTGCTCGACCACCCGAACGAAGTGGTCACGGGCTCGATGCGCAACGTCGGCACGCGCGCGCAGAGCACGCCGGCCACGCTGGTGCGCTTCGCCCAGCACCTGGGCTTCGAGGGCTGGCCGCAGCTGAAGGAGGCCTTCGCCGCCGACATGGGCCTGGGCACCGAGACCTACGGCGGGCGCGCCAAGCAGCTGGTGGGCCGCGTCGCCGACCAGGGCCTGGCGGGCGAGATGTTCGAGGTGCAGCGGCGCAACCTGGAGCTCACGCACCAGCAGAGCGGGCCGGCGCTGCTCAAGGCCTGCGCGCTGCTGGAGAAGGCGCCGGCCGTGCACGCGGCGGGCTTTCGCGCCTGCTTTCCGATCGCCTTCTCGTTCGTGTACGTGTACCGGCTCTTTCGCACCAGCGTGCACCTGGTGGACGGCCAGGGCGGCTCGCTCGAGATGCAGCAGCGCGCCTTCGCCAAGGGCGACGCGCTGGTGGTGGCGAGCTTTGCGCCCTACTCGCGCGAAGCCTTGCAGGTGGCCGAGGCCGCGAAGGCGGCCGGTTGCCGCATCGTGGCGATCACCGACAGCGTGACCTCGCCGCTGTCGCTGCTGGCGGACGAGACGCTGCTCTTCACCATCCACAGCCCCTCGTTCTTCCCGTCGGTGGCGGCCGGCGTGGCCGTGACGGAAGCGCTGGTCGAGTTGCTGGCGAGCCGCGCGGGCAAGCCGGTGATCCGGCGCATCGACCAGGCCGAGGCGCAGCTGTTCGAGTCGGGGGCCTACCTCATGGCGCCGGTGGCGCGCGGCGGCTGATCAGGCGAGTGCGCGGGTGCGGCCGGCGCTCTGGCGCAGGTAGAGCACCAGCAGGTCGCGGTTGGCGTTGATGTGCTCGCGCATGGCGGCTTCGGCGCCCGCCGCTTCCTGCCGGCCGAGCGCCTCGACGATGCAGCGGTGCTCTTCCAGCGCCTGCAGGGCCTGGCCGTGCCGGTACATCAGCATGGCGGCGTCGTGCTTGTGCGGGCGCGAGCGGCTGTCGAAGATCACCGGCAGCTGGCAGGCGCGCTGCACGGCCTCGCTGAGCCAGCGGTTGTCGGCCAGCGACAGCAGCTTGAGGTGAAAAGCCTGGTTCAGGTCCTGCCACAGGTCGGCCCGCTCGTCGGTCCATTCGCCGTGCTCGTGCAGCAGCGCGTGCTGTTCGTCGACCATGGCCGTGAGTTCGGCCAGCGCCTCGCTGCCCAGGCCGCGCTCGCTGAGCAGGCGGCAGCCCATGCCTTCGAGCGTGGCGCGCACGCTGAAGGCGTCGAACACGTCCTTGGCGTCGAAACGGCGCACCTGGAAACCCCGCTGCGGGTGGTAGACCAGCAACCCTTCGTCGGCCAGCCGCGCCATGGCGCCGCGCACAGGGGTGCGCGACACGCCAAGCTCATTGGCGAGCGAAATCTCCATCAGGTGGGCGCCGGGGGCGATCGCACCGTCGAAGATGCGGGTGCGCAGCGTGTCGGCCACGGACAGAACGCGCGTCCGCGAGGGATCTGGGGGGGTCATCGAAAGTCGGAAACAGGGGACGGCCGGAAGCGGGCCGCGCGGATGGTACGGCGGCGTATCGAAGCTTCATATCCCCAATTTCCGTAAAAATACCGTTCTGGCGACTTTTTCGAGAATTACGGAAAAATTATTAACTTCTGTAAACAACCACCCCGGTTTCTGCGTTACCGCCCCGCTGTTTCTGCCGCCAGGTGGATCGCGGCGCGAATCCGGGGGTAGGTGCCGCAGCGGCAGATGTTGCCGCGCATGGCGTCCGAGACCTGGTCGTCGCTGGGTTTGGGCGTGGTTTTGAGCAGCGCGCAGGCCGACATGAGCTGGCCGCTCTGGCAGTAACCGCACTGCACCACGTCGACCTCGGTCCAGGCCGCGCGCAGGGCGTCGGCCTCCCGGCCCTTCAGGCCCTCGATGGTGGTGACTTCGCGCCCGCCCACGGCCTCCAGCGGGGTGACGCAGGAGCGCACGGCCTGGCCGTCCAGGTGCACGGTGCAGGCGCCGCACAGCGCCTTGCCGCAGCCGAACTTGGTGCCGACGAGCTTCATCTCGCCGCGCAGCACCCATAGCAGCGGGGTGTCGGGCTCGGCGCTCACGGTGGCGGTCTGGCCGTTGATCTTCAGCGTGGTGGTGGTCATGGGGTGTCTTTCTTGCTGTTCCGGGAGATCAGGCCAGCCGCAGAGGCAGGCTGCGCAGGCGCTGGCCGGTCAGCGCGAACACGGCGTTGGCCACGGCGGGCGCGATGGGCGGCGTGCCGGGCTCGCCCACCCCGCCGGGCGGCACCTCGGCGCCGGTGCCGGCGAGGATGTCGACCTCGATGGCCGGGCACTCGTCGATGCGCAGCGGCGTGTAGTCGTGGAAGTTGCTCTGCTGCACCTGGCCGCGCGCCACGGTGATCTCGCCGCGCAGCGCCGCCGACAGGCCGAACACGATGCCGCCTTCCATCTGCTGGCGGATCAGGTTGGGGTTGACCGGCAGGCCGCAGTCGATCACGCACACCACGCGGTGCACGCGGATCTGCCGCTCGGGCGTCACCGACACCTCGGCCACCTGCGCCACGATGCTGCCGAAGGCGCGGTGGATGGCCACGCCGCGTGCGCGCTTCGTGCCGTCGGGCCCGTCGGCCAGCGGCTCGCCCCACTTCGAGAGTTCGGCCACGCGCTTGAGCACCGCCAGGTGGCGCGCGTCCTTGGCGAGCAGGCCGGCGCGGAAGGCGACCGGGTCCTTGCCGGCGGCGACGGCGCATTCGTCGATGAAGCTCTCGACGAAGAAGCCGTTCTGCGAATGCGCCACCGAGCGCCAGATGCCGGTGGTGACGGCCGATTCGACCGGCACGTGCGCCACGCGGGCCTGCGGGAAGTCGTAGGCGGTGTTCCAGGCGCCGTCGGTCGAGTTGTCCATGAACGACGGCGCACCCAGGCTGGAGCCGGCGCTGGTGGTCTGCCACGCGACCAGCGCGCCCGCCGCGTCGAAGCCGGCCTTGCACAGCGCCACGTAGGCGGGGCGGTAGAAGTCGTGCGTCATGTCTTCCTCGCGCGACCAGATCAGTTGCACCGGCGCGCCGCCGGCCTCGCGCGCGAGCTGCGCAGCCTGCACCAGGAAGTCGATGAAGTAGCGCCGCCCGAAGCCGCCGCCCAGGTAGGTCACGTGCAGCGTGACCCTCTCGGCGTCGATGCCCAGCGCCTTGGCGACCGCGGCGCGCGCGAAGCCCGGCGCCTGCGTGGGCGCCCAGACGGTGGCGGCGCCGTCCTTGAACTGCACGGTGCAGTTCATCGGCTCCATGGTGGCGTGCGCCAGGAAGGGCACGCGGTACTCGACCTCGATCGTGCGCGCGGCGGACTTCAGCGCCGCCGCCACGCCGCCGGTATCCAGGCGCGCATTGCCCGCATCGGCGTCGAGCGTGCGCGCGAGGCGGTCGATCATCTCGGCGCTCGACAGGCTCGCGGCCGGGCCGTGGTCCCAGTCGATGTCGACCTGCTTCAGCGCGCGCATCGCGTGGTACGGCGTGTCGGCGATCACGGCCACACCGCCCGCCGTGCTGCCGGTGCCCACGAGGCTCGCGGCCACCGGTTCCAGCGCCATCACCTTGCGCACGCCGGGCAGCGCCTCGGCGGCCTTCGCATCGAAGCGCGCGACGCGGCCGGCCAGCGTCGGGCACATGGCGATGCTGGCGTACAGCAGGCCCGGCGGCAGCACGTCGATGCCGTAGGTGGCGGTGCCATTGAGCTTGCCGGCGTTGTCGATGCGCCGCTGCGGCTGGCCGATGACGCGGAAGTCGGCTTGTGCCTTGAGCTTCACCGCCGTGGGCAGCGGCTGCTGCGCGGCCTTTGCCGCGAGTTCGCCGAAGCGCGCGCTGCGGTTGGAGGCCGGGTGCAGCACGCGGCCGGCCTCGGTGCGGCATTCGCTGGCGGGCACCTGCCACTGCGCCGCCGCCGCGCCCACCAGCATGAGCCGCGCCGAGGCGCCGGCCTCGCGCACCGGGCCCCACTGATCGGTGACGCTCGACGAGCCGCCCGTGCCCGAAAGCCCCGGGATCGTGCGCAGCAGCTTGCCCACGACCTGGTGCGCCGCGCGCTTGCCGAAGCCCTCGTCGCCGGGCCTGAAGGGCAGCGCGTCGAGGATCATGGCCTGGTTGTTGTAGATGGCGTCGAAGCCGGCCTGCTCGAGCCGCACCTGCGACATCGAAGCGTCCATTTCTTCGGCCAGCAGCATCGCCAGGCCGGTGTGGGTGCCCTGCCCCATTTCCGACTGCGTCATCACCAGCGTGACGGTGTCGTCGCTGCCCACCTTGACCCAGCCGTTGAGCGCGACCTGCCCGTTGCCCGCCGGCAGTGGCGCACCGGGCACGAGGCGCGAAGCCGCCGGCGTGGCGGCCCAGCCGACGACCAGGGCGCCGGCGGCGCCGAGGGTGCCGAGCACGAAGTGGCGGCGTTTGAGTTGGGGCATGGCGTGGTCTTTCTTCGGTGGGGTCTTGTCGTTCAGAGGTGCAGTCGTCCTCAGGGCGGCACGGCAATGCCTTGCCAGAAGATCTCGAAACCGGCTTCGGCGTAGTCGAAGGCCGGTTCGGCGTCGCCGGCCTGCGCGATGTAGCCGACGGTGGTCTCGGCCATCGCCGTGAGCATCGCGCCCAGGAATTCCATCGGTCGCTCGACGACCAGCCCGCGCCGCATGCACTCCTGCGCCACCGCTTCCAGGCGCGCGAACGGCGCCATGCCGGCGGCGCGGCTCTCGTCGCTCAGTTCGTCGGAGACCTTGAGCTGCGCCAGCACGCGCAGCTTGCCGGGGTGCGCCACGCCCCAGCGCACGTAGCGGTCCCAGATGTGGTGGAACTGGGTGCGCGGGTCGGCCGCCTCGGGCCAGTCGGCCAGCATCACGCCGGCCAGCTCGGTCTTCAGCGCGCGGTACAGCGCGTCGGTCAGCAGCGCCTTGCTCGCGAAGTAGGTGAACAACGTGCCCTCGGCCACGCCCGCGGTGCGCGAGATCGCCGAGGTCGGCGTGGCCCACACGCCGCGCCGGCCGAACTCGACCAGCGCCGCCTCGAGGATGGCGTTGTGCTTGTCTGCGCTGCGGGGCCTGGCCATGCGTCGACGGTCTCCATCGTTCGTTTAGTTGAGTGCGCACTCAAGTATAGGAAGGCGGCGCCGATCCGCAAGCCCCGCGCGGCTCGCGCCATGCCGCATGGCGGAACCACGGCGCGGCGCGGCAGTCCAACCAGTGTCGTGGCGTCGTGCTGCGACAGGAGGTACGACCATGAAGCATGTGAAGCATTGGCAGGACCCCGTCAACGCCGTCGCCGGCGTGTGGCTGATCGTCTCGCCATGGGTACTGGGCTTTCAGGGCAATTCGCTCGCCATGTGGACCATGGTGGCGACCGGCATCGTGCTGGGCGCCGTGGCCTTGGGCGCGACCTTCGTGCCGCACCAGTGGGAAGAGTGGACCGAAGTGGCGCTGGCAGCCTGGCTGGCGGTGTCGCCCTGGTTGCTCGACTTCCGCATGGTCGAGCCGGCGCTGGTCAATGCAGTCCTCGTGGCTGCGGTGATCATGGTGCTCGCCCTCTGGGTCCTGGTGACAGACAAGGACTACCTGGGCGAGGCCCTCGACCGACCAGCGCACTGATGGGGAGAGAGCGATAGTGCGAGCGCCCAGCGGTGACCACCGCCGCGAAGCGACGACGCCCGGTCCGGTGTTCGCGCCGGTCGGGCCGACGGGCCAGGCAGGTTCCCATGCCCGCCCGCGAC
>NZ_JBYSZY010000070.1:0-30384 GCF_058787635.1 Variovorax sp. FW305-3-2-15-B-LB1
CACCGCCCCCTTGCGCCCCTCCACCCCGGCGCACCAATGCGGAGAGCGCCAGCGCACGACGCCCGTGCGCGGCGTGCCGGCCCCGGTCCGTTTTCGGTGCGCCACCGGCCGATGAGGCCCGCCACACGGGCTTTTGAGCGCGGCACGCTTATTGCTGAACAGGGTTGCGACCCACCGGCTTCTGCGGCGGGTTCGCAGTGCCTCCGCTAACGACGGCGGGGTTCAAGCGCACCGATGGCCGCCCGCCGCCGGTTTGTCTGCTCCAACCCATTTCGCATCCGTTCCGTCGCGGGGGCCCCAACGACGCTGTCTGTTCGACAGTGGCTGCGGGGGCGCCTTCCAGGGCCGGTTGCGTGCAGGACCCCCAATGAAGATCGCAGTCATCGGCCACGGCATGGTCGGCCACAAGTTCCTCGAGCAACTCCACACGCTCGGCATTCCCGGCGCACAGGTCACCGTGCTGTGCGAAGAGCCGCGCCCGGCCTACGACCGGGTGCACCTGTCCGAATACTTCTCCGGCAAGACGGCCGACGACCTGTCGCTGGTCGAGCCCGGCTTCTTCGAGCGCAGCGGCTTCACGCTGCGCCTGGCCGCGCGGGCCGTGGCCGTCGAACGGCGCAACAACACCGTGACCACGGCCGACGGCGAGGTGATCGCCTACGACAAGCTGGTGCTGGCCACCGGCTCCAACCCCTTCGTGCCGGCCGTGCCGGGCCGCGACCGGCCGAACTGTTTTGTCTACCGCACCATCGAGGACCTGGACGCCATGAAGGCCTGCGGCGCCAGGTCGCGCAGCGGCGTGGTGGTGGGCGGCGGCCTGCTGGGCCTGGAGTGCGCCAAGGCACTGCGCGACATGGGCCTGGAAACGCACGTGGTCGAGTTCGCGCCGCGACTGATGGCGGTGCAGGTCGACGAAGGCGGTGGCCGTGCATTGCGCGGCAGCATCGAGGCGCTGGGCCTGCACGTGCACACCGGCCGCAACACGGTGGAGATCGTCGACGGCGCGAGCGCGCGGCACCGCATGGTGTTCGCCGACGGCACGCACCTGGAGACCGACATGATCGTGTTCTCCGCCGGCATCCGCCCGCGCGACGAGCTCGCGCGCCAGAGCCTGCTGGCGGTGGGTCCGCGCGGCGGCGTGGCGATCGACAGCCACTGCCGCACCAGCGACCGCAACGTCTACGCCATCGGCGAATGCGCCTCGTGGAACGAACAGACCTTCGGCCTCGTCGCACCGGGCTACGACATGGCGCGCGTGGCCGCCCGCCACATCGCCGGCCAGGACGACGCCGCCTTCACCGGCGCCGACCTGAGCACCAAGCTCAAGCTGATGGGCGTCGACGTCGCCAGCATCGGCGACGCGCACGGCAAGACGCCGAAATCGCGCGCCTACCAGTACATCGACGAGCGCAAGCAGGTCTACAAGAAGATCGTGGTGAGCGAAGACGGCAAGCAGCTCTTGGGCGCGGTGCTGGTCGGCGACGCCAGCGAGTACGGCACGCTGCTGCAGCTGGCGCTCAACGGCATCGCGCTGCCCGACGAGCCCGAGTTCCTGATCCTGCCGTCCAGCGACGGCAAGGCCAAGCCGGGCCTGGGCGTCGAGGCCCTGCCCGACAGCGCGCAGATCTGCTCCTGCAACAGCGTCACCAAGGGCCAGATCTGCGAGGCCGTGGGCCAGGGCGTGTGCACGCCCGCCGAGATGAAGGGCTGCACCCAGGCCGGCGCCACCTGCGGCGGCTGCGTGCCGCTGGTCACGCAGGTCATGAAGATGGAAATGGCCAAGCGCGGCATGGCCGTGAACAACCACCTGTGCGAGCACTTCCCCTACTCGCGCCAGGAGCTGTACCACCTCATCCGCGTGGGCGAGATCCGCAGCTTCGCCGACCTGCTCGCGAAGCACGGCAAGGGCCTGGGCTGCGACATCTGCAAGCCGACCGCCGCGAGCATCTTCGCCTCGTGCTGGAACGAGTTCGTGCTCAAGAAAGACCTGGCCGGCCTGCAGGACAGCAACGACTACTTCCTGGGCAACATCCAGAAGGACGGCACCTACTCGGTGGTGCCGCGCATGCCCGGCGGCGAGGTCACGCCCGAGGGCCTGATCGCCGTGGGCCAGGTCGCGAAGAAGTACGGCCTGTACACCAAGATCACCGGCGGTGCGCGCGTGGACATGTTCGGCGCGCGTGTGGAGCAGCTGCCGTCCATCTGGGAAGAACTCATCGCCGCCGGCTTCGAGTCGGGCCATGCCTACGGCAAGTCGCTGCGCACGGTGAAGAGCTGCGTGGGCTCCACCTGGTGCCGCTACGGCGTGGACGACAGCGTCGGCCTGGCCGTGGAACTGGAGAACCGCTACAAGGGCCTGCGCGCGCCGCACAAGATCAAGTTCGGCGTGTCGGGCTGCACCCGCGAATGCGCCGAGGCGCAGGGCAAGGACGTCGGCATCATCGCCACCGACAAGGGCTGGAACCTCTACGTGTGCGGCAACGGTGGCATGAAGCCGCGCCATGCCGAGCTGCTGGCGAGCGACCTGAACAAGGCCGACCTCATCCGCATGATCGACCGCTTCCTGATGTTCTACGTGCGCACGGCCGACCGCCTGCAGCGCACCAGCACCTGGCGCGAGAACCTCGAGGGCGGCCTCGACTACCTCAAGGGCGTGCTGCTGCAGGACACGCTGGGCCTGGGCGCCGAGCTCGAGGCGCAGATGCAGCACGTGGTCGACACCTACCAGTGCGAATGGAAGACCGCGGTGAACGACCCCGCCACGCGCCAGCGCTTCCGTTCCTTCGTGAACAGCGAAAAGCCCGACGAGCACATCGTCTTCGTGCAGGAGCGCGGCCAGAACCGTCCCGCACGCCCCGAAGAGCGCCGCGAAACCAGCGAAGCCTGAGCGACCCACAAGGAAGAAAGCCCACCATGACCACAGACACCCAGACCTGGACCGCCGTGTGCGCCGCCGGCGACATCCTCCCCGACACCGGCGTGTGCGCGCTGGTCGACGGCGTGCATGTCGCGATCTTCCGCGTCGGCCAGGAGCCGTCGCTCTTCGCCATCGACAACGTCGACCCGAAGGCCGGCGCCAGCGTGCTCTCGCGCGGGCTGGTCGGCAGCCTGGGCGATCGCATCGTCGTGGCCTCGCCGCTCTACAAGAACCACTTCGACCTGCGCAGCGGCGAATGCCTGGAGGCGCCCGAGCACTCGGTGCGCGCGCATGCGGTGCGCGTCGAGGACGGCCGCGTGCTCGTCGCGCTGGCCTGACGCCGCTCCGCCCTCTTCCGATTTTTTCAGCCTCTCTCCAAGGACCCCGAATGGCCTACCTCGCCCCTGCCGAATTCGTGACCAAGATGGTCGACGCCGGTGAATCCAAGCTGCTGATGTCCACGCGCGACACGCTGATCCGCTCGTACATGGCCGGCGCCATCCTCGCGCTGGCCGCGGCCTTCGCCGTGAGCATCACCGTGAACACCGGCAATGCGCTGGTGGGCGCGATGCTGTTCCCGGTCGGCTTCATCATGCTGTACCTGCTGGGCTTCGACCTGCTCACCGGCGTGTTCACGCTGGCGCCGCTGGCCGTGCTCGACAAGCGCCCCGGCGCCACCTGGGCCGGCGTGATGCGCAACTGGAGCCTGGTGTTCGTCGGCAACTTCGCCGGCGCGCTGACGGTCGCGGTGTTCATGGCGATCATCTTCACCTTCGGCTTCAGCGAAGCGCCCAACGCCATCGGCGAGAAGCTCGGCCACATCGGCGAAGGCCGCACCGTCGGCTATGCGGCGCACGGCGCGGCCGGCATGCTCACGCTGTTCATTCGCGGCGTGATGTGCAACTGGATGGTCTCGACCGGCGTGGTCGCGGCCATGATGTCGACCACCGTATCGGGCAAGGCCATCGGCATGTGGATGCCCGTGATGGTCTTCTTCTACATGGGCTTCGAGCACTCGATCGTCAACATGTTCCTGTTCCCCGCCGGCCTGATGCTGGGCGGCAAGTTCACCTTCATGGACTACCTGATCTGGAACGAACTGCCCACGGTGATCGGCAACCTCGTCGGCGGCCTGACCTTCGTGGGCCTCACGCTGTACGCCACGCACTACAAGACGGCGGCCAAGCGCGTCGCCGGCTGAGCCACCGCATCGTTCGCATGCCCGCGCCGCCGCGCAAGCAGCTGCGCGTGACGCTCGGCCAGCATTCGCTGGCGGGGCTTCACGCGCCGGTCAACCAGGACTTCCACGGCGCCATGCTGCCCGAGGGCGCGCTGCTTCTTTCCAAGGGCATCGCCGTGGCGCTGGCCGACGGCATCGGCTCCAGCCGCGTGAGCCAGGTGGCGAGCGCGGCGGCCGTGCGCGGCTTTCTCGACGACTACTACGCGACCTCCGACACCTGGTCGGTGCAGCGCGCGGCGCAGCGCGTGCTGGGCGCCACCAACGCCTGGCTGCATGCGCAGACGATGCGCAGCGACGCGCGCTTCGACAAGGACAGCGGCTACGTCTGCACCTTCAGCGCGCTGATCCTCAAGGGCCGCGACGCGCACCTGCTGCACGTGGGCGACGCGCGCATCCACCGGCTGCATGCCGGCGCGCTCGAACAGCTCACCGAGGACCACCGCGTGCGCGTGTCGTCGGCCGAGTCGTACCTCGGGCGCGCGCTGGGCGCGGGCGCCCATGTCGAGATCGACCACCGCTGCTGGGCGGCCGAGGTGGGCGAGGTCTACCTGCTGGCCACCGACGGCGCCTACACGCACCTGGACGCCGCCGCCGTGCACGAGGCGCTGGCGCTGCATGCCGACGACTTCGACGAAGCAGCACGCTGGCTCGCGGAAACCGCGCGCACCCGGGGCAGCACCGACGACATCACGGTCCAGCTGCTGCGCATCGACGAGCTGCCCGACGCCGCCGCGCCGCCCGCGCAGCTGCAGCGCGAAGGCCTGGCGATGCCGCCGGCGCTGGCGCCGCGGGCGCGCTTCGAGGGCTTCAGCCTCGTGCGCGAACTGCACATGAGCGCGCGCAGCCACGTCTACCTGGCCACCGACGACGCCACCGGCCAACCCGCCGTGCTGAAGCTGCCGTCGGTCGACCTGCGCGACGACCCCGGCTACCTCGACCGCTTCGTGCTCGAGGAGTGGGTGGCGCGGCGCATCGACAGCCCGCACGTGCTCAAGGCCAGCGCCGTCGAGCGCCCGCGCGCGCACCTGTACGTGGCCATGGAGTACGTCGACGGCCACACGCTCGCGCAGTGGATGGTCGACCACCCCCGGCCCGACCTGGACAGCGTGCGCGGCATCGTCGCGCAGCTCGCGCGCGGGCTGCAGGCGCTGCACGGCAAGGAGATGCTGCACCAGGACCTGCGGCCCGAGAACGTGATGATCGACCGCGCCGGCACCGTGAAGATCATCGACCTGGCCGCGACCCACGTGGCCGGCCTGGCCGACGGCAGCGGCGAAGCCCGCGCGCTCGCCATCGAAGGCACGCTGCAGTACACCGCGCCCGAGTACTTCACCGGCCACGGCGGCAGCGCGCGCTCCGACCTGTTCTCGCTGGCCGCGATCGTCTACCAGATGCTGTGCGGCCAGCTGCCCTACGGCCTGCAGGTGTCGCGCATCCGCACGCAAGCCGACGTGGGGCGGCTGCGCTACGTGCCCGTGCGCCACCTGCGGCCCGAGCTGCCCGCGTGGGTCGATGCCGTGCTGCAGAAGGCGCTGCATCCGCAGGCCGCGAAGCGGCAGCAGGCGGTGTCGGAGTTCGCGCACGACCTGCGCGCGCCGGGCCCGGAGTTCTGGAGTGCGCGGATGCCGCCGCTGATCGAGCGCCGCCCCGTGCTCTTCTGGCAGTGCACCACCGTGCTGCTGGCCGCGGCGGTGGTGGTGCTGCTCGGGCTGCGCGCCTTCGGGCGCTGAGAAAAAAGAAGGAAGGCTCAGCCCGCGCGCTTGGTGCGGATCGCCTTCGAGGCGCGCGAGTTCGGCTCGCGGCCCAGCGCTTCGCTGATGTACACGCCCGCGTCGATGAGCTTGTCCAGGTCGATGCCGGTGGCGATGCCCATGCCGTGCAGCATGTAGACCACGTCCTCGGTCGCGACGTTGCCCGTCGCGCCCTTGGCGTAGGGGCAGCCGCCCAGGCCGGCCGAGGACGACTGGAAGTTCCACACGCCCAGCTCGAGCGCCGCCAGCGTGTTGACCAGCGCCTGCCCGTAGGTGTCGTGGAAGTGGCCGGAAATGGCGTCGACATCGAAGTGCGCCAGCGTGGCTTCCATGGCCGCCTGCACCTTGCGTGGCGTGCCCACGCCGATGGTGTCGGCCACGTCCACGCGCTGCACGCCGATGCCCTTCATCAGTTGCGCGAGGTAGCCGACCTTGGCCGGCGCGATCTCGCCTTCGTAGGGGCAGCCCACGGTGCACGACATGGCGCCGCGCACGGTGATGCCCTTGGCGCGGGCCGCCTCGACCACGGGCGCGAAGCGCTCGATGCTCTCGGCGATCGAGCAGTTGATGTTCTTCTGGCTGAAGGCCTCGCTCGCGGCGCCGAACACCACGATCTCGTCGGGCCACTCTTCGCGCGGCGCGGCGATGGCGGCCTCGAAGCCCTTCATGTTGGGCGTGAGCACCGAGTAGAGAACGCCCGGCTTGCGCACGATGCCGTGCATCACTTCGGCGTTGTCGGCCATCTGCGGCACCCACTTGGGCGAGACGAAGCTGGTGACCTCGATCTCTTTCAGGCCGGCGTCCTGCAGGCGGTGCACGAGGCCGATCTTGACCTCGGCGGAGACGGGTTGCTTTTCGTTCTGGAGGCCGTCGCGCGGACCGACGTCGACGAGCTTGACCTGGGCGGGGAGTTTCATGGGATGTCTCTGGTGTCGCTGTCGCGGGAGGATGATGAAAAACCGGCTTCGATTGTCTGACACATGGGCTTGCGCTGCTTGGTACACAAGTCGCAGAAGGTAGCAATGCGCGCCTGTGGGGTTGCAAATGGTGCCAACCGGTCGGCCCCGCAGGAAAACAGCCGCTAGACGGTTTCGCGCTGCGCGAAGCCATCGGGCAGATCGCCCGTGGCGTCGGCCTCGGTCACATCGACCGCCTCCACGCGCGCACCGGCCGGCCCCTGGCGCGCCCAGTGCACCAGCGCCTCGACCGCATCGGCCTCGCCGGCCACGAGCGCTTCGACCTTGCCGTCGCGCCGGTTGCGCACCCAGCCGCGCACGCCGAGCCGCTGCGCGGCCTGCACCATCGACCAGCGATAACCCACGCCCTGCACGAGGCCGTGGACGACGAGGTGGCGGGTGATGGTGGCGTGGGCGTTCATGAAAAGTGGGTCAGTACGACTTCGGCAGCCCCAGTGCCTTCTCGGCGATGAAGTTCAGGATCATCTGCGGGCTGACCGGCGCGATGCGCGGGATGTAGCTCTCGCGCAGCAGGCGCTCGACATGGTATTCCTTCGCGTAACCCATGCCGCCCAGCGTGAGCACGGCGTTCTGGCAGGCGTCGTGTGCCGCCTCGGCCGCGAGGTACTTGGCGGCGTTGGCCTCGATGCCGCAGGGCTCGCCCGCGTCGTACAGCGTGGCGGCCTTGAGCATCATCAGGTCGGCCGCCTCCAGGTTGGCCCAGGCCCGCGCGAGCGGATGCGCCACGCCCTGGTTCTGGCCGATGGGCCGGCCGAAGACCACGCGCTCCTGCGCGTACTGCGAAGCGATGCGCAGTGCGGCGCGGCCGATGCCGATGGCTTCGGCTGCGATCAAGATGCGCTCGGGGTTCAGGCCGTGCAGGATGTACTCGAAGCCGCGCCCTTCCTCGCCGATGCGGTCTTCCTCGGGCACTTCGAGGCCATCGATGAAGAGCATGTTGGAGTCGACCGCCGCGCGGCCCAGCTTGTGGATCTCGCGCACCTCGACCTTGTTGCGGTCCAGCGCCGTGTAGAACAGCGTCAGGCCTTGCGTGGGCTTCTTCACCTGATCGAGCGGCGTGGTGCGCGTGAGGATCAGCATGCGGTCGGCCACCTGCGCGGTCGAGATCCAGATCTTGCGGCCGTGCAGCACATAGCTGCCGTTCGGCTGGCGCACCGCCTGCGTCTTGAGGCTGGTGGTGTCGAGCCCCGCGTCGGGCTCGGTCACGGCGAAGCAGGCTTTCTCCGTGCCCGCGATGAGCGGCGGCAAAAAGCGCTGGCGCTGCGCCTCGGTGCCGAACACCACCACCGGGTTGAGGCCGAAGATGTTCATGTGCACCGACGACGCGCCCGACATGCCCGCGCCCGACGCGCTGATGGCGCGCATCATCAGCGCCGCCTCGGTGATGCCCAGCCCCGCGCCGCCCTGCGCCTCGGGCATGGCGATGCCGAGCCAGCCGCTGTCGGCGACGGCGCGGTGGAATTCGTGCGGGAACACGGCGCGGTCGTCGTGGTCGCGCCAATAGTCGATGGGGAAGTCTTCGCACAGGCGCTCGATGGCCGCGACGAGCGAGCGCTGGTCTTCGTTCAGGGAGAAATTCATTCGCTGTCTTTCGTGGGTTCCGGCTGCAGCGTGACGCCGCGCGCGAGCATGCGGTCGATGGCGTCGTCCGCATAGCCCGCTTCGCGCAGCAGCTCGACGCTCTGCTCGCCGATGCGCGGCGCGGGCCGGCGGATGGCTGCGGGCGTGGCGCTGTAGCGGCCGACGGGCGCGAGCGTGCGGATGCGGCCTTCGCTCGGGTGGTCGAACTCGGGGAAGAAATCGACGGCGCGCAGGTGCGGGTCGTCGAGCAGGCTCTCGGTGGTGTGCAGGCGCGCGACCGGGATGTCGGCGGCTTCGAGCAGCGCCATCCATTCGTCGCTGCCGCGCGTGGCCATCACCTCGGCCACGAACGCGTAGACCGCGCCGATGTTCGCGGCGCGCGCCGTGTGCGTGCCGAACATCGGCGAGCTGCGCAGCTCGGGCCGGCCGATCACGTCGAAGAAGGCCTGCCAGTGCTTGTCGTTGTAGATGAGCACGCCGAGGTAACCGTCGGCCGTGGCGTAGGGCTTGCGGTGCTCCGCGAGCAGGCGCGCGTAGCCGGTGGGCCCGAGCGGCGGCTCGAAGCTGTGGCCGCCGAGGTGGTCGCCCATCACGAACTGAGAGAGCGCCTCGAACATCGGCACTTCCACCGCCTGGCCTTTGCCGGTGCGCTGCGCGCTGAGCACGGCGGCGAGCAGCGCGATGGCGGCCTGCAGGCCCACGGCGCGGTCGGCCAGCGTGACGGGCGCGTAGCGCGGTTCCCCACCGCTTTGCTGCGCGAAAAGCGAGGCCACGCCGGCCGCTCCCTGGATCAGGTCGTCGTACGCGGGCTTGCCGGCATAGGGGCCTTCTTCGCCGTAGCCGAAGGCGCCGAGGTAGACGATCTTCGGATTCACCGCGGCCACGGCCTCGTAGCCGAGCCCCAGCCGCGCCATCGCCTGCGGGCGCGTGTTGTAGATGAGCGCATCGCAGCCCGCCGCGAGCCGCAGACAGGCCTCGCGGCCTTCCGGCTGCTTGAGGTCGAGCACGATGGAGCGCTTGTTGCGGTTCAGGTGCATCGCCATCGCGCCCATGCCGGCATGGCGCATCGGGCCGACGGCGCGCAGGTTGTCCCCCGACGGCGGCTCGACCTTGATGACGTCGGCGCCGAGGTCGCCGAGCGTCTGCGTGGCGTACGGGCCCATCACCACGGCCGTGAGGTCGAGGATGCGGATGCCTTCGAGGGGGCCGAGAGGTCCGGTCGCACTCATTCGGGTTGGATGCCCGCGGCCTGGATCAGCTTCTTCCACTTCGCCAGCTCGGACACGGTGAAGGCCCCGAGTTCTTCCGGCGTGCTGCCGAACGCATCGAAGCCCAGCTTCGTCACGCGCTCGCGGAAGGCGGCACCGTTCGCCATCTCCGACAACGCCTTGTTGAGCTTGAGCACGACATCGCGCGGCGTGCCGGCCGGCGCGAACACGCCGTTCCACGAGGTGATGTCGAAGCCCTTGAGCTCGGGCGTGTCGGCCAGCGGCGGCAGTTCGGGAAAAAGCTTGGTGCGCTCCTGCGTGGTGACCGCAATCGCGCGCATCTTGCCGGCCTTGACCGTGGCGAGCCCCGCGGCGAGGTCGACCACCATCATCGACACCTGTCCGCCGATGAGGTCGGCGATGGCCGGCGGCGTGCTCTTGTAGGGCACGTGCAGCATCGGGATGCCGCTCATGCGCGACAGCGTGGCGCCGCTCACGATGCCGGTGCTGTTGCCGCTCGCATAGGTGAGCTTGCCCGGATGCGCGCGGCCCCAGGCCAGCAGCTCGGCGACGCTCTTCACGGGCAGGTCGTTGTTCACCACCAGCATGAACGGCAGGTTGCCCATGCGGCTGACGGGCGCGAAGTCTTTCACCGGGTCGTAGGGCAGCGACTTCATCAGGCTCGGGTTGGCCGAGTGCGTGGTGTTGGTCGTCATGAAGAGCGTGTAGCCGTCGGGCGGCGCCTTGGCCACCAGCTCGGCCGCGATCACGCCGCTGGCGCCGGCCCGGTTGTCGACGATCACCGAGGCCTTGAGCGCCTCGCCCAGCATCTGCGCGGTGATGCGCGCCACCGCGTCGGTGCCGCTGCCGGCGGCGAAGGGCACGACGAGCTTGATCGGTTGCTTCGGGTAGCCGCCGTCCTGCGCGAAGGCCCAAGGCACGGCGCTCACGAGGCCCGCCGCAGCGCCGATGGAAATGAAACGGCGGCGGCTTTCCACCGCGACTGTTTCTGTCGCGTTCTTCGTCTGCATGGTTGTGTCTCCGGGGTTGTCGTTCAGGGCCGGATCACGCGCTCCGGCGATTCCTCGTACGGCGGGCTGTAGATCACCAGCACGCGCACCGGCTCGTCGCTCACCACCGTGAAGGTGTGCATCGCGTCGGCCGGAAAAAAGCAGCTGTCGCCAGGATGCAGCTCCTGCCGCTGCCCGCCCACCTCGGCGACCGCGCGGCCTTCGAGCATGTAGCAGACCTGTTCGATGCCCGGGTGCGCATGCGGCAGCGCGCCCTTGCCCTTCTGGATGTGGCCCACCAGCACCTCGAGCTGCTTCGCACCCACCGTCTCGGGACCGATCAGGCGCTTGTTCAGCGTGCCGGTGTGGTTGGCGGGGTGGTAGCCGGTGATCTCGTCCTCGCGGACGAAGTAGCGCGCGGCAGCAGCGGGTGCGGTTGCAGTCATCGGGGGTTCTCTGTCTTGGGTTCGATCGCCAGGCAGGCCGAGCGCAGCATCGCGGCGATGTCGTCGATGCGCGCTTCCATGCGGTAGCGCGGGCCGGCCACCGAGATCGCGTAGGCCTCGCCACCAATGCGCAGCGGCCAGGCGAGGCCGATCAGGTCGGGAATGCTTTCGCCGAGGTTGCCGTACCAGCCGCGCGCGGCACCGCGCTGCAGCTCGGCCTCGATGGCCTCGGCGGTGGTGAGCGTGGCGTCGGTCAGCGGCGCGAGCGTCATGCCCTCGAGCAGCTTGCGGCGCGCCTCGGGCGCGAGCGTGGACAGCAGCGCGCGGCCCAGCGAGTTGGCGTACGCGGGGCGCGTTTCGCCCGACTCGGCCGTGTAGCGGATGCGCTGCGGCGCGCTCAGCACGTCGAGGTACACGACGTGCTCCGCATCGCGGAACTTGCCGAACACCACCGTTTCGCAGGCGGCGTCGCGCAGCTCCTCAAGCGTGGCCTTCACCCGGTCGAGCACCGGGTCGTGCGCGGCGATGACCTGCGCCATCGCGAGCAGCCGGCCCGTCGGGTAGTAGCCCTGGCGGCGGCCGGTCTCGTACATGTAGCCCTGCTCCTCGAGCGTGCGGATCAGGCCCAGGCAGCTGGACACCGGCATGTCGAGCAGCCGCGCCATCTCGGACAGGGCCAGCGGCTGCTTTTCCCGGGCAAAGAGCTCGACGATCTCGATCACGCGAAACGCTGTTTTCACAACCATGAAGAAATTTTCTCGTATGTGAAAAACAAAAGCGTCGGGGTTTTCCCCCGCCGGCCACGTTCCGGCCGGACCGTCGTCGTCGGCGCCGGGCCGTCAGTAGCCCCGGACGGGATCGACGATGCCGGCGATCGGCAGTCCCTGCTCCATCGCGCGGATCTTCCCGGCGATCTGGGCGATGGACTCCTCGCGCAGCGTGCGCGCCGAGCCGTGCGGCGTGACGGTGATCTTCGGGTGGCGCCAGAAGGCGTGGTCGGCCGGCAGCGGCTCGACCTGGAACACGTCGAGCGTGGCGCCCGCGAGCTGGCCGGCGTCGAGCATCGGGATCAGGTCGTCTTCGACCAGGTGGCCGCCGCGCGCGATGCTGATGAGGTAGCCCTCGGGCTTGAGCTTGCCCAGCGTGGTGCGGTTCAGGATGCCGCGCGTGGACTCGGTCAGCGGCAGCAGGTTGACCAGCACGCGCGTGGACGACAGGAACTCGTCGAACTGCGCCTCGCCGCTGAACACCTGCACGCCGTCGAGCGCCTTGGGCGAGCGGCTCCAGCCGAGCACCGGAAATTCGAACTGCGCCACGGCCTTGGCCACGCGCTCGCCGAGCACGCCCAGGCCCATGATGCCGACCGGGAAGTCGCGCCGCAGCTTCGGCTTGCGGTAGCTCCACTTGCCCTCGCGCGCATCGGCCTCGTACACGTCGAATTCGCGGAAGTGGCGGATGAGCGTGTGGCACACGTACTCGGCCATCTGCACCGACATGCCCGCGTCGTCCAGCCGCACGATGCGCGTGTGCGCCGGCACCTTGAGCTTGAGCAGCGCATCGACGCCCGCGCCGATGTTGAACAGGCCGCGCAGGTCGGGCTGCTCGTCGAGGAACTGCTGGGGCGGTGCCCACACCACGCCATGGTCGGCCTGCGGCGCGCCGGGCGTCCAGGCTTCGATGGTGGCTTCGGGGAGTTCGGCCTTCAGGCCATCGATCCAGGGATCGGGACGGTTGTCGGTGAGGTAGACGGAGATTCGCATGGGCGCCATCTTAGAAGGCACCGGCTTGTTGCGTCGCGCGCCATCTCCTATGCTCGACCGCATTCAGCCACCCAGGAGACACCTTCCATGATCAAAGTCAGCGTGATGTACCCCCACACCCCCGGCGCGCGGTTCGACCACGACTACTACCGCGACCAGCACATGCCGATGCTCAAGGCCCGCATGGGCGACGCCTGCCTCTCGTACACCATCGACAAGGGCCTGGGCGGCGGCGCACCGGGCGCGCCGCCCACGTATGTCGGCATGTGCCACGTGTTCGCCGAATCCGTCGAGTCCTTCCAGAAGGCCTTCGGCCCGCACGTGAAGGAGATCATGGGCGACGTGAAGAACTACACCGACATCGCGCCGGTGATGCAGATCAGCGAAGTGGTGGTGGGCTGACGGGCGCTTGCCCCAGGTCCGTCGGAACGCGGGCCATCAACCCCACGCCCGGCGCATAGCCCCGGTCTGCTTCGTCGAGCCGCGTCGGGTCGACACTCCACGCACCGGCAAGCGCCGTGACGTCCTCTTCGCCGGGCATGACGCTGCGGCCAGTCGGACGGACCTGGCGGTCGGCGTCGCGCCGCGACATGCCTGAGGCGACCAGCGCTGACTCCCGTGCGAATTCATCCTCGAGCAGGTCCGAGAGCCGATCGCGCGCATCGACCGGCGACAGTCCGCTGAGCACGGCAAAGCCCAGTGCGGCTTCCTCGGCGCTCTGTGCGCCCACGTTCGCATACACCTCGCCGCTGCTGCCTGCATAGCAGAACTGCCGCCCGGGCTCGCCGCGGCGTGCGCGCGCCCAGGTGACGAAGTCGGCGACACGGTGGCTGCCAAAGAATTGCGCTTCGCCGAAGTGGTCCTTCAGGCGCGTGAAGATCACGTCGAAGGCCTGCCCGATGCCTTCGAGGCGGTCCTCCGGGTACACGGCGGGATACGGCAGGCCGTCCCCCACGAGCAACACCCAGCCGTCGACGGGCGGTGATGCGAACACCCAGGGGGCCTGTCCGCCAGACGTCCGGCGGTAGGCCGCCGCGATGCCGGTGTGCCAGTTGGCCGGCCCTTCGGACGCCCACCCGAGGGCATCGAGCACTTGTGCGGGGTCCGAGGCTCGCACGGCAAACCAGCAGACCTTGTAGCCGAAGGGCTCCGGCAGATCCGGGGTCGCGTCGAACTGCGGCGGAGGTGCCTCGACGGGTGGCGCGGGCGGGTTCCGTGGTGGGCGCTTCAAGGGCTTCGGCGGCGTCGGGGGCGCCGAGGCCCATGGGGCGGCGATCAACCGCGCCATGGGCTGGGCGGGTTTGACGTCGAAGGTGTAGCGCAGTGCAGGGGGCGCTGCGGGCGGTGGCGCCGGTTCAGGCGCAGCCGGCACAGAGGCAGGCACCGCCCCATCGTCCTGCGCCTTCCCCAGGCCCAGTCCCGCAAGAAACTTCCGAAATCGACCCACCATGCGGCCCCTCCTTCTTGTCGTGCGGCCACCCTGCGTCGGGCGCGGCCGGCGCGCAGTGTCTCACGCCACCTTGGCGCGACGACGACGCCACAGCACCCGCACCAGCCACCCCACGGGCAGCACCACCAGCAGCAGCCACGGCAATGCAGCGGCCACGAAGGTGATGAGCGCGCCCACGCTTTCGGCCAGCACGTCGCCGGCGTTGCGCAGCGCGTGCACCATCGGGCTGTAGCCGTCGCTGCCGCTCACCAGCGCGCGCTTGGGCGTGAACTGGATCTGGATGTGCTGCTTGCTGGTCTGCTGCGCCAGCACCTTGCGCTGGGTGGCGATGGCGTCGAGCTCGGCCTGCGTGTCCGACAGCGTGCGCTGGATCGCCAGCAGGTCGGCCATGGTGCGCTTGGTGACGGTGTCGCGCAGCATCACGCGCAGGCTGTCGCGGAACTCGGTGCGGTTCTTGATGCGGGCCTCGACGTCGATCACCTCGGAGGTCTTGTCCTCGCTGGTGGTGGTGTGCGAGACCACGTTCGCCACGCCGGCCAGGCCGCCGAGCAGCTTGTCGACATCAGCAGGTTCGACGCGCATCTCGAGCAGGGCATTGCCCGGCTGCTGCGGCGTCTCGCGCAGCAGCGAAGACGACAGCAGCTCGCACTTCAGCGTGCCGCACAGGTCGCGCACCTTGCCCCAGGCGTCGGCCAGCTGTTCGGCCGGCACTTCGACGTTCAGGTCCTGGCGCACGGCCAGGAAGCGCTGCAGCGCGGTCTCGCCGCTGCCCTGCCGCGCCTCGTCGGACTGCGACGCGGCGATCTCGGCCTGCGGCGCGCTCGCCCGCTGTGCTTTCATGGCACCGCCATAGCCCATCGGCGGCGCCGGCATGGACGCGGAGGCCGGCGCGGCCGACTCGGCACTGCGCTGGCGGTCGCAGCCGGCCAGCGACAGGGCGGCCGCCAGGGCCAGCAGGACAGCGCCTGCGCGGTGGCGCACGGCGGCGCGGGGTGTCGACATGGAAAGGGTGCGGCGGCTCATCAGGACTCCTTGAAAAGAATGACTACCACCGCTGATACGGGCGACGACCCGCAACGGGGTTAAGCCGCCGCAGCCATTCGCAACAATTCGTCGCCTTCCGCCACCTGCTCGCCCGGAGAGAACATCAGTTCTTCCACCGTGCCGTCGGCCGGCGCGGCGATGGTGTGCTCCATCTTCATGGCTTCCATCACGGCCAGCGGCTGGCCGCGGCTGACCTTGTCGCCGGCCTTGACCGCGAAGGACACGACCTTGCCGGGCATCGGTGCCGTGAGGCGGCCGCCTTCGGCGTGGGTGTCGCCCGCGTGGGCGAGGCGGTCGATGGCCGTGAGGCGCGTGGCGCCCTTCGACGCGAACACATGGGCGGTGGCGCCGTCCAGGTGCACGTCGAGGGTCTGGCGCGTGCCGGCGAACTCGAGCTCGAACTCGCCCGTGGGAAAGCGCCCGATGGTGAGCGGGCCTTCGACACCGCCCACGGCGAGGTGCAGACCGCCGTCACGGCGGTAGGTCAGCAGCGCGCTGTGCTCCGCGCCGCGGAACTCGAAGTCGAAGCGGCGCTTGTACTCGCCGTGTGCGCGCCAGCCGTCGCGGCGCTCGAAGGGGTCGGGCAGTTGCGTCGGCCACTCGGTGACCAGCGTGCGCGTGATGGCGGCGGCCGCGGCCAGCGGCAGGCCCAGCGGCTCGCGGTCGAACAGCACGGCGCGCTCGCGCTCGATGAGCGCGGTGTCGAGGTTGGCCTTCGAGAACGACTCGGTCGCCAGGATGCCGCGCAGGAACTGCACGTTGGTCGACACGCCCACGATCTGCACCTGGGCCAGCGCGGCGTCGAGCCGGGCCAGCGCTTCGGCGCGCGTGCTGCCGTGCACGATGAGCTTGGCGATCATCGAATCGTAGAAGGGCGAGATCTCGCCGCCTTCGCGCACGCCGTCGTCGATGCGCACGCGGCTGCGCTGGAAGGCCGTGGCCTGCGGCTTGCGGTACACGCGCAAGGTGCCGGTGGCGGGCAGGAAGTTGTTGTCGGGGTTCTCGGCGCAGATGCGCGCCTCGATGGCGTGGCCGTGGATCTGCAGTTCCGATTGCTTGGCGGGCAGCGGCTCGCCCGAGGCCACGCGCAATTGCCACTCGACGAGGTCGAGGCCGGTGATGGCTTCGGTCACCGGATGCTCCACCTGCAGGCGCGTGTTCATCTCCATGAAGAAGAAGTTCATCTCGCCGCCTTCGCGCTGCTCGACGATGAACTCGACGGTGCCTGCACCGACGTAGTTCACGGCGCGCGCGGCAGCCACGGCCGCATCGCCCATCTGCTTGCGCATCGCCTCGGTCATGCCGGGTGCAGGCGCTTCCTCGAGCACCTTCTGGTGGCGCCGCTGCACCGAGCAGTCGCGCTCGAACAGGTAGACGTAGTTGCCTTGCGTGTCACCGAACACCTGGATCTCGATGTGGCGCGGGCGCTGCACGTACTTCTCGATCAGCACCGCGTCGTCGCCGAAGCTGTTGATGGCTTCGCGCTTGCACGAGGCCAGCGCGGCCTCGAAGTCGGCGGCCTTGTCGACCGCGCGCATGCCCTTGCCGCCGCCGCCGGCGCTGGCCTTGATGAGCACCGGGTAGCCGATGCGGTCGGCCTCGCGCTGCAGCAGCGCCGGGTCCTGGTCGCTGCCGTGGTAGCCGGGCACGAGCGGCACGCCGGCCTTTTCCATCAGCTGCTTCGACTCGGCCTTCAGGCCCATGGCCTTGATCGCCGAGGGCGGCGGGCCGATGAAGGCCAGGCCGGCGTCGGCGCAGGCCTGCGCGAACTCTTCGTTCTCGCTGAGGAAGCCGTAGCCCGGGTGCACCGCTTCGGCGCCCGTGGCCTTGGCGGCCTCGAGGATCTTTTCCCAGCGCAGATAGCTGTCCTTCGGGGCGCTGCCGCCGAGGTACACCGACTCGTCGCAGGCGCGCACATGGTTGGCGTGCGCATCGGCATCGGAGTACACCGCCACGGTGCGAACGGCCATGCGACGTGCGGTTGCTGCGACACGGCAGGCGATCTCGCCACGGTTGGCGATGAGGATCTTCTTAAACATTCGGAGTGTCTCCCGGAGGATTCTTTTTCAGTTGAAAGGCGGACGTGACGCCCGGATCGGGCCGGCCACTGAAGATGCGTGCCACGCGGCTGAACAGCGCGCGCAAGAAACGCCAGCTCTTGCGGATGAGCCACACGCTGAGCACGAGCACGAAGACGAACAGCACCAAAAAGACCAGCGGATGCGCCACCGCGAGCCACAGCCCGGCCGGCACCATCGAGTCTTCGACCAGCGACGCGCCGACGTTCGAGAACGGCTCGGGCGAGGTGTTGATGGCCGCGCGCGTGGTGGCCTTGGCCGCATGCGCCGTGGCCGCGAAGCCGCCGCCCAGCAGCGCCGCGACGGCGGCCATGGCGCCGTGGTCGGCACCGAACACGCTGGCCGCGAGCGCCGCGCCGGCGGGGATGCGGATGGCGGTGTGCACCACGTCCCACAGCGAGTCGAGGCCCGGGATCTTGTCGGCGAAGAACTCGACGAACACCATGAAGCCGCTGACCGCGAGCACGATCGGATGCGCGAGCATCTGCAGCCCCGCAGGCAGCGGCACCCAGCCGAAGTAGCCGACCAGGCCGGTCAGCAGCACGACGAGGTACAGGCGCACGCCGCTGGCCCAGCCGATGGCGGCGGCCAGTGCGAGCAGTTGCGGCATGTCGAGCGTGTTCATGGCGTGCGGCGGTGGGTCAGCCGGCCAGCCAGCTCGGCTTGCGCTTCTGCAGGAAAGCCTGCACGCCCTCGCGGCCTTCGTCGCTGGCGCGGATGTCGGCGATGCCTTCGACCGTCTTCGCGATGAGCGCGCTGTCGATCTCGCGGCCGGCCACGTCGGCGATCAGCTGCTTGCAGGCGCGCACGGCGGCGGGGCTGGCGCCGGTGAGCGCCTTCAGCAGTTCGTCGACCTTGGCGTCGAGCGCGTCGGCGGCCACCACCTCATGCACGAAGCCGATGCGGTGCGCCTCGGCGGCGCTGAAGCGCTCGGCCGTGAGGAAGTAGCGCTGCGACGCGCGCGGGCCCATGGCACGCAGCACGTACGGGCTGATGGTCGCGGGCACGAGGCCGATCTTCACTTCGCTGAGGCAGTACCACGCGGTGTCCACACTCACGGCCATGTCGCACGCGGCCACGAGCCCCATGCCGCCCGCGTACACATCGCCCTGCACGCGCGCGATGGTGGGCTTGGGGCACTCGGCGATGGTGCGCAGCATGTCGGCCAGCTTGCCCGCGTCGGCGAGGTTCTCGCCCCGCGTGTAGTCGGCCATGCGGCGCATCCAGTTGAGGTTGGCGCCCGCGCAGAAGGCCGAGCCGTTCGCGCCGAGCACGACGGCCTTGACCTGCGCTGCGGCGCCGGCTTCGAGGAAAGCCTGCGTCAGCTCGGCGATCACGACGTCGTCGAAGGCGTTGCGCGCGTCGGGCTGGTCGAGCCAGATGCGTGCGACCGCGCCGTCGATGGCGAGGTTCAGCTTGGTGAAGGTGCTGCTCATGCGGTGCCCCTGGTCACATGCGGAAGATGCCGAATTTCGGCTCGGGGATCGGCGCGTTGCGCGACGCGGCCAAGCCCAGTGCCAGCACGCGGCGCGTGTCGGCCGGATCGATGATGCCGTCGTCCCACAGGCGCGCGGTGGCGTAGTAGGGGTGGCCCTGGTCTTCGTACTGCTGGCGGATCGGGGCCTTGAAGGCTTCTTCTTCGTCGGCGCTCCAGCTGCCGCCCTTCAGTTCGATGCCGTCGCGCTTCACCGTGGCCAGCACGCTCGCGGCCTGCTCGCCGCCCATCACGCTGATGCGCGCGTTGGGCCACATCCAGAGGAAGCGCGGGCTGTAGGCGCGGCCGCACATGCCGTAGTTGCCGGCGCCGAAGCTGCCGCCGATGATGATCGTGAACTTGGGCACGTTGGCGGTGGCCACGGCCGTCACCATCTTGGCGCCGTGGCGCGCGATGCCTTCGTTCTCGTACTTGCGGCCGACCATGAAGCCGGTGATGTTCTGCAGGAACACCAGCGGGATCTTGCGCTGGCAGCACAGCTCGATGAAGTGCGCGCCCTTCTGCGCCGACTCGCTGAACAGGATGCCGTTGTTGGCGATGATGCCGACCGGCATGCCCTCGATCTCGGCGAAGCCGCAGACCAGCGTGGCGCCGAAACGGGCCTTGAACTCGTGGAACTCGCTGCCGTCGACGATGCGCGCAATGATCTCGCGCACGTCGAAGGGCTTGCGCGTGTCGGTGGGGATCACGCCGTACAGCTCTTCGCGCGGAAAGTCGGGCGCGCGCACCGCGGCGCCTTGCGGCGTGTCGGCGGCCTTCGCGTTGAGGTTGGCCACCGCCGAGCGCGCCAGCGCCAGCGCGTGCAGGTCGTTCTGCGCCAGGTGGTCGACCACGCCCGACAGGCGCGTGTGCACGTCGCCGCCGCCCAGGTCTTCGGCCGACACGACCTCGCCGGTGGCCGCCTTCACGAGCGGCGGGCCGCCCAGGAAGATGGTGCCCTGGTTCTTCACGATGATCGATTCGTCGCTCATCGCCGGCACGTACGCGCCGCCGGCCGTGCACGAGCCCATGACCACCGCGATCTGCGGGATGCCCTGGGCGCTCATGTTGGCCTGGTTGTAGAAGATGCGGCCGAAGTGCTCGCGATCGGGAAACACCTCGTCCTGGTTCGGCAGGTTGGCACCGCCCGAGTCCACCAGGTAGATGCAGGGCAGGCGGTTCTGCTCGGCGATCTCCTGCGCGCGCAGGTGCTTCTTGACCGTCATGGGGTAGTAGGTGCCGCCCTTCACGGTGGCGTCGTTGCACACGATCATGCAGTCGACGCCGTTCACGCGGCCGATGCCCGCGATGATGCCGGCGCCCGGCGCCGACTCGGCCCCCTTCGCATCGAGGTACATCGCATGCGCGGCCAGCGGCGCGATCTCGAGGAAGGGCGTGCCCGGGTCGAGCAGCTCGGCCACGCGGTCGCGCGGCAGCAGCTTGCCGCGCGCCGTGTGCTTGGCGCGCGCGGCCTCGCCGCCGCCCTGCTCCACTTTCGCGAACTGCTGCTGCAGGTCGTCGACCAGCGCGCGCATGGCGGCCGCATTGGCCTGGAAGTCGGCCGAACGCGCATTCAGTTTGGTTTCGAGTTTGCTCATGCTGTCTTTTCTTGGCTGAGACCGAGCTGCTCGGTCATGGCGTCGCGGATCTTGAATTTCTGGATCTTGCCGGTCACCGTCATCGGGAACTCGGAGACGAACTGGATGTACTTGGGCACCTTGTAGTGCGCGATCTGGCCCTTGCAGAAGTCGCGGATCTCGGCGTCGGTGGCCGTCTGGCCGGGCTTGACGATGATCCAGGCGCACAGCTCTTCGCCGTACTTCTTGTCGGGCAGGCCGACCACCTGCACGTCCTGCACCTTCGGGTGGCGGTACAAAAATTCTTCGATCTCGCGCGGGTAGATGTTCTCGCCGCCGCGGATCACGAGGTCCTTGATGCGCCCGACGATGTTCACGTAGCCCTCGGCGTCCATGGTGGCGAGGTCGCCGGTGTGCATCCAGCGCTCGGCGTCGATGGCTTCGCGCGTCTTGGGCTCGTCTTCCCAGTAGCCGTGCATCACCGAGTAGCCGCGCGTGCACAGCTCGCCCGACTGGCCCGGAGGCATGATCGCGCCGGTCTCGGGGTCGATGATCTTCACCTCGAGGTGCGGCTGCACCGTGCCCACGGTCGACACGCGGCGATCGAGCGGCGTGTCGGTGCTGCTCTGGCAGCTCACGGGGCTGGTCTCGGTCATGCCGTAGGCGATGGTGATCTCGCCCAGGTGCATCTCGTTGACCACGCGCTTCATCACCTCGATGGGGCACGGCGAGCCGGCCATGATGCCGGTGCGCAGCGTCGACAGGTCGAACTCCTTGAAGCGCGGATGGTCCAGCTCGGCGATGAACATCGTGGGCACGCCGTGCAGGCCCGTGCACTTCTCGGCCTGCACGGTTTCGAGCACGGTGAGCGGGTCGAAGCCGTCGTTCGGGTACACGATGGCCGAGCCGTGCGTGAGGCAGGCCAGGTTGCCCAGCACCATGCCGAAGCAGTGGTACAGCGGCACCGGAATGCACAGGCGGTCGGCCGGCGTGAGCTTCATGCACTCGCCGATGAAGAAGCCGTTGTTCAGGATGTTGCGGTGCGTGAGCGTCGCGCCCTTGGGAAAGCCCGTGGTGCCGCTGGTGAACTGGATGTTGATCGGGTCGGTGGCCTTCAGCGTCTTCTGCGTGGCGGCCACGCGCGCATCGGCCGCATCGCCACCGGCCAGCAGTTCGCTGAAGCGGCGCATGCCGGGCTGCTCGTCGCCCTGGCCGGGCTTGTCGATCCAGAAGGTGTGCTGCAGCAGCGGCAGCTTGGCCGGGCCCAGCTCGCGCAGCATGCCCAGGTAGTCGCTGGTCTTGAACTGCGCCATCGTCACCAGCGCCTTGCAGCCGACCTTGTTGAGCGCGTACTCGAGCTCCGAGGTGCGGTAGGCGGGGTTGATGTTGACGAGGATCAGGCCGACCTTGGCGGTGGCGATCTGCATCAGCACCCAGGGCACGTTGTTGTGCGACCAGATGCCCACGCGGTCGCCGGGCGCGAGCCCCAGGTTCAGCAGCGCGCTCGCCAGCTTGTTCGACGCGGTCTGCAGCTCGCGGTAGGTGAAGCGCTGGCCTTCGTGGCGGCTGACGAGGGCTTCGCGTTCCGGCTGCTTCTCGACCATGTCGTCGAAGAAGTCGCCGATGGCTTGCTCGATGAGGGGGACGTCCGTGGCGCCTTGGGCCAGGCTCTGCGTCAGTGGCATCGTCTTGTCTCCTTGTCTGGCGCCCTCTCCCTGCGGGGAGAGGGTGGGGTGAGGGTGTGCGGCGACTTATGCCGTTTCGGAGAACAGCTCGCGGCCAATGAGCATGCGGCGCACTTCGCTCGTGCCCGCGCCGATCTCGTACAGCTTGGCGTCGCGCCACAGCCGCTCGACCGGGAAGTCCTTGGTGTAGCCCACGCCGCCCAGCGTCTGGATCGCCTCGCCGGCCATCCAGGTCGCCTTCTCGGCCGAGTACAGGATGGCGCCGGCCGCGTCCTTGCGGAAGGTGCGCGCGTGGTCGTTGCGGTCGCAGGCCTTGCCCACGGCGTACACGTAGGCGCGGGTGGCCTGCCAGGTCGAGTACATGTCGGCGATCTTGCCCTGCATCAGCTGGAACTCGCCGATGCTCTGGCCGAACTGCTGGCGCTCGTGGATGTAGGGGATCACGGCGTCCATGCAGGCGGCCATGATGCCCAGCGGGCCGCCCGAGAGCACGGCGCGCTCGTAGTCCAGGCCGCTCATCAGCACCTTGGCGCCCATGCCTTCGCCGCCGAGCACGTTCTCTTCGGGCACTTCGCAGTTGTCGAAGAACAGGGGGAAGGTGTTGGAGCCGCGCATGCCGAGCTTGTCGAGCTTGGTGCCTGCCGAAAAACCTTTGAAATTCTTTTCGACGATGAAGGCGGTCATGCCGCGCGCGCCCATCTCGGGTTCGGTCTTGGCGTAGATGACCAGCGTGTCGGCGTCGCCGCCGTTGGTGATCCACATCTTGCCGCCGTTGAGCACGTAGTAGCCGTCCTTCTTGTCGGCCTTGAGCTTCATGCTCACCACATCGGAGCCGGCGTTGGGCTCGCTCATGGCCAGCGCGCCCACGTGCTCGCCGCTCACCAGCTTGGGCAGGTATTTCTTCTTCTGCGCTTCGCTGCCGTTGCGGTGGATCTGGTTCACGCACAGGTTGGAGTGCGCGCCGTACGACAGGCCCACCGAGGCCGAGGCGCGCGAGACTTCTTCCATGGCCACGATGTGGGCCAGGTAGCCCAGCTCGGTGCCGCCGAATTCTTCCTTCACCGTCATGCCGTGCAGGCCCAGCTCGCCGAGCTTTTGCCACAGGTCGTGCGGGAACAGGTTGTCGCGGTCGATCTCGGCGGCGCGGGGCGCGATTTCGTTGGCGGCGAAGTCCTGGATCGCGCTGCGCAGCGCGTCGATGTCGTCGCCCAGGTCGAAGTTGAGGCCGAAATCGTGCATGAGTCTTGTCTCCTCTGAAGGGGTCGGCGCGCAGGGCTGCCCGCGCGGATGGCGCTTGAAAAAACGCAGCTTACGCCTCGTGGCGCCGCAATTGGCGCCACAATGGTTGCAAATTGCGCCACGACCGATGCCCTCCACCACGTCGTCCCCCGCCTTCCTGCGACCCGCCCGCGCCGTCACGCCGATGGCCTTCGTGCGAGCCATCGTGCAAGGGTATGCCCGCTACGGCAAGGACCCGGCGCAGGCCCTGCAGGCGGCACAGATCGCGCCGCGCGAACTGGCCCGCCCGGGTGCGCGGGTGACGGCCGCGCAGTTCGAGGCGCTGTCGGGCCACGCGATGCAGGAGCTGGACGACGAGGCGCTGGGCTGGTTCTCGCGCCGCCTGCCCTGGGGCAGCTACGGCATGCTGTGCCGCGCCTCGCTCACCTCGCCCGACCTGGGCGTGGCCATGAAGCGCTGGTGCCGCCACCACCGCCTGCTGACCGAGGACATCACGCTCGCGCTGGAAGTGACCGGCGGCGTGGCCACGCTGCGCATCACCGAGAACCGCCCGCTCGACCCGGCGTTCCGCGAGTTCTGCCTGGTGACCAGCCTGCGCTTCATGCACGGCTACGTGTGCTGGGCCATCGACTCGCGCATCTCGCTGCGCCAGGCCACCTTTCCGTTCGCGGCGCCGCCGCACCGCGACGCCTACCCGCTGATGTTCACACCCGACGTGCACTTCGACGCGCCGCAGGCCAGCATCAGCTTCGACGAGCGCTACCTCGCGCTGCCGCTGCTGCGCGACGAACGCGCGCTGCGCACCATGCTCAAGCGCGCCCTGCCGCTCACGGTGCTGCAGTACCGCCGCGACCGCCTGCTGGGGCAGCGCGTGCGCGAACTGCTGCGCGCGCGCGCCGGCGAGGCGACCACTGCCGAGGCACTGGCAGGGCTGCTGAATGTGTCGGGGCGCACGCTGCACCGGCAGCTGCATGAGGAAGGCACCTCGCTGCAGGTGCTGAAGAACGAGGTGCGGCACGAGCTGGCGGTGGAGCAGCTGCGCCGGACCACGCGGCCGATCAAGCAGGTGGCGCTGGCAGTGGGCTTTCGCAACGAGAAGAGCTTTTCGCGTGCGTTCCTGCAGTGGACGGGGCACGCGCCTCGGGATTTTCGGCAGCTGGGGTTGTAGGGCACTTGTTCAGGGCGCGTGCACAGGCCACCGGGTACTTCCCTCCGCGAATGTCCCCCGGGGCTTCGCCCCTCCTCCTTGATTTCGCTGCGGGAAGCACCCAGTGTCCTGCGCACACCGAGCGCGGTCGTGGTGCAGGTCGATCAACGACCGCACTGCCCCACGCTCACGTCGATGGGGTGCCTTGCGCAGCGAAATCAAGGGGGAGCCCGAAGGACGGAGGACATTCGCGGAGCAAGGCTCCCCGTCGGCGGGAGCGTCGCCCTGAACAACGAAACTCAGGCCGGCGAATCGATCAACGCCAGCGCATCGGTGATCGACTGGCTGTCTTCCGGCCGCACCAGCTTCGCGACCTGTTGCCCGTCGCGCAGGAACACCAGCGTGGGCCACAGCCGCACGTTGAACGAACGCCCCAGCGGGCGGCCGCTGCCGTCTTCCACCTTGATGCGGCGCACGTTCGGGTACTTGGCAAAGGCCTCGGCAATGTTCGGCTGCGCGGCCTTGCAGATGCCGCACCAGTTGGTGCCGAACTCCACCACGGCCGGGCCCTGGAGCGCGTCGATCTCGCTGCGGTCGGGTTGCTCGGTCTGGTACTCGGAGGTCATGGGCAGGGTCCTTGCGAATTCGTGGGAAGGAGCGCGTGAAGGCGACGCACGCTGACGGGCGTCATTGCACCAGAAACTCAGGCCGCCTGCAGGCCGTAGCCGGCCAGCAATGCGGGCAGCCCGGTCATGTCGCTGAACACGGCCACGGCGCCCGCGGCGCGCAGCGCGCCCGGGCCGCTGTGGCCCGACTCGCCCGTGCTGTAGCCGAACACCGTGGCGCCCGCGGCCACGCCGGCCATCGCGCCGGTGACCGTGTCTTCGACCACCGCGCAGCGCGTCGGATCGACACCGAGCGCTTCCGCCGCGGCCAGGTACACATCGGGATGCGGCTTGGAACGCGGCATCTCGTGGCCGCTGAAGATGCGGCCCTCGAAGCAGTCGAGCAGACCGACCTTGGCCAGCTGCAGCTCGACCTTGTGGCGGTCGGCGCCCGAGGCGCAGGCGATGCGACCCTTGAGCCGCGCGTGGATCTCGCGGATGGCGGCGGGCGCATGGGGAATGGCGACGAGGTCGCGGTCCAGCGCCTCGTTGCGACGGGCGCGGAAGCCGCGCAGCCAGTCGTCGGTGATCTTGAAGCCTGTCTTGGCCTCGATGAGCGCCGTCTCGTCCTTCACGGCCTTGCCGGTGAAGATGTTCATCGATTCCTCGGCCGTGAGCTGCCAGCCGAGCTCGCCGAGCATGTCGGCGAGCACGCGGTTGGTGATGGGTTCGGAATCGACGAGCACGCCGTCGCAATCGAAGAGAACGGCGGAAAAGGGGAAAGGGGTCATTGCGAGGCAGGAGTTCAGGGGTCTGGCCCCATGGTAGCAACGCCCCCTTTCCGCACGGGGAGACTCAGGCTATCGAGCCATCTCAGACCACGGGGCGGATCGGAATGTAGATCTCGCCGCCGCCGGCCATGAATTCTTTCGACTTCTCTTCCATGCCCTCGGCCACGGCCTCGCGCTCCGCCACGCCCTTCTTTGCGGCGTACTCGCGCACTTCCTGCGTGATCTTCATCGAGCAGAACTTGGGGCCGCACATCGAGCAGAAGTGCGCCACCTTGCTCGAATCTTTCGGCAGCGTCTCGTCATGGAATTCGCGCGCCGTGTCGGGGTCCAGGCCCAGGTTGAACTGGTCTTGCCAGCGGAACTCGAAGCGCGCCTTGCTCAGCGCGTCGTCGCGCGAGCGCGCACCCGGGTGGCCCTTGGCCACGTCAGCGGCGTGCGCGGCGATCTTGTAGGCAATGATCCCCTGCTTCACGTCGTCGCGGTCGGGCAGGCCCAGGTGCTCCTTGGGCGTCACGTAGCAGAGCATCGCCGTGCCGGCCCAGCCGATCATCGCGGCGCCGATGGCGCTGGAGATGTGGTCGTAGCCCGGTGCGATGTCGATGGTCAGCGGGCCGAGCGTGTAGAACGGCGCCTCGTGGCAGTGCTTGATCTGCTCGTCCATGTTGGCCTGGATCATGTGCATCGGCACGTGGCCCGGGCCTTCGATCATGGTCTGCACGTCGTGCTTCCAGGCGATCTGCGTGAGTTCGCCCAGCGTGCGCAGCTCGGCAAACTGGGCCTCGTCGTTCGCATCGGCACCGCTGCCGGGGCGCAGGCCGTCGCCGAGCGAGAAGCTCACGTCGTAGGCCTTCATGATGTCGCAGATGTCCTCGAAGTGCGTGTAGAGGAAGCTCTCCTTGTGGTGCGCGATGCACCACTTGGCCATGATCGAGCCGCCGCGCGACACGATGCCCGTCATGCGGTCCGCCGTGAGGTGGATGAACGGCAGGCGCAGGCCGGCGTGGATGGTGAAGTAGTCGACGCCCTGCTCCGCCTGCTCGATGAGCGTGTCGCGGTAGATCTCCCAGGTGAGGTCTTCGGCCACGCCGCCCACCTTTTCGAGCGCCTGGTAGATCGGCACCGTGCCGATGGGCACCGGCGAGTTGCGCACGATCCAGTCGCGCGTGGTGTGGATGTTCTTGCCGGTCGACAGGTCCATGACGTTGTCGGCGCCCCAGCGGATGGCCCACACCAGCTTCTCGACCTCTTCCTCGATGCTCGAGGTGACGGCCGAGTTGCCGATGTTGGCGTTGATCTTCACCTTGAAGTTGCGCCCGATGGCCATCGGCTCGACCTCGGGGTGGTTGATGTTCGCGGGAATGATCGCGCGGCCACGGGCCACTTCGTCGCGCACGAACTCGGGCGTGATGATGCGCGGAATGCTCGCGCCCATCGGGTTGCCCGCCACGCGCTTGGCGCGCTCCTCGTTGGCCAGGTACTCGGCCATCCACTCGCGCTTGCCGTTCTCGCGCAGGGCCACGTATTCCATCTCGGGCGTGACGATGCCGCGGCGCGCGTAGTGCATCTGCGTGACGTTGGCGCCCGACTTGGCGCGGCGCGGCGTGCGCTGCAGCGCCGAGGCACCGGCGCGCAGCTCGGCCAGGCGCTGCGCGTCGCGGTCTTCGTTCTTGGCGCCGTCGTCCAGCGCGTGGTGCGTGCGGCCTTCGTAGCTTTCGGTGTCGCCGCGCTCGATGACCCAGGCGCTGCGCACGTCGGGCAGGCCGCGGCGCACGTCGATCTCGACCTTCGGGTCGGTGTAGGGGCCCGAGGTGTCGTACAGGGAGACGGTTTCGCCGTTGGTCAGCGCCACGTCGCGCACGGGCACGAACAGGTCGGGCCGGCTGCCCGGAATGACGCACTTGTGCGAGGCGGGAAAGGGTTCGCGCGTCAGCGACAGCAGCGAGGTGAACTTGTCGGGGGCATTCATCGGGAGGCACTCCTTGTTGAGGGAAAGGGTGCTCCGCAATCGCTCGTGGACCTCGGGAGGCCCGCCACCGAAAAAGGGAGTGACGGACCGAAGTCAGGGAGTGCAGCTCTTCTTACGCCGGTATGACCCGGATCAAGTTCGCGGGTCGGCAGCTTTGCCATCTCAGCACGCCACATGCGTGCACCCCGGAGCGGGGCCGATTGTGCGGGCCGAAGCCCGCCGCCGTCAACCCGGGGGCTGGTGCAGGTCTCCGTCGACGTAGAACCAGCGCTCGTCCTCGCGCACGAAGCGGCTGCGCTCGTGCAGGCGGAACGCCACGCCCGTCGCGCCGCGCTGGCGGGCGACGAACTCGACCTCGGCGTGGTCGGCATCGAGCACCGAGCGCGAGCGGATGTCCAGCCCCAGCCATTTGACGCCCGGCTCGAACTCGACCGACGCCG
The DNA here is from genome assembly GCF_058787635.1 of Variovorax sp. FW305-3-2-15-B-LB1. Classification (NCBI taxonomy): domain Bacteria; kingdom Pseudomonadati; phylum Pseudomonadota; class Betaproteobacteria; order Burkholderiales; family Comamonadaceae; genus Variovorax; species Variovorax sp. FW305-3-2-15-B-LB1. The sequence goes on from NZ_JBYSZY010000070.1 coordinate 28,387, forward strand.
GCCGCTTCGACGCATGCCAGGTGGCGAGCAGGTAGTCGGCACGCGCCAGCACGAAGGCCGAGTAGCGCGAACGCATCAGAGATTCGGCGTCGGGCGCCGGCGTGTTCTCGAAATCGTCGAGGTAGCGCCCACAGCACAGGGCGTAGCCGATGGGCTTGTCGCGACGGTCGGTGCGGCCGCAGGGGCAGGGGCCGGGAGTGGGGTCGGTGGCGCTCATGAAGGGCTCTATTGGAACACTTGGCGCGGCGGGGGCTGAAGGGGGCTTCCGGGCATGCCCGCTTTGCGAGGACCTGCCGGGGCTAAAGGCGCCGAGGCCTCTTGCGCCAACGGCTTGTGTCGCTACAGTCGTCCGGCGTTTCGTTCCTTCAAGCTGAACACCAAAGCATGCTTTTGCGATTCCTCAAGCTGTTCTTCCTGCTCGCTGCGACCCTCTCCTTGGGAGTCTTCGCCTTTCTGCACGGATTTAATGCATGGCGCGCCGGACAAATCGTTGTCACGCGAAGGGGACGCGAACCCTTTGTCGCAGCCGCCGATGGTGCATTTCCCATCACGTTCAATATGGAAGTCTCGGGATTGATGATCATCGGGGGTGCCGTTGCGCTTTGCGGCATTGCAGGCGTCGTCAAGTTCCTCATTAACACGCCGGACCAGCGACGCACGATGCTGACCCGTATGGATGGCGTCTCGCGCCGCGAGCGCAGTGACATGGACATTCCGTGGTCGATTGGGCTTGCCATCGTCGGGGCGGTTGTGGCGTTTTTTCTCTACTTGGGATTTAGAGTCCACGCGCAATAGGTTTGTCTGCCTGCAACCAGCCATGAGTGGCCTTTCATCAGCAAGAACGACGACGAACTCAGGAAAGTGTCCGCGCAGGGTTTCAAGCACTACCGCGAGACTGGCGTGCAACGGATGAGCGTGCGCAAGCTCGACGTCTCGGCGATCGACGAACTCCACGGATTCGCCCGCGTGGAATGGCGAGCGATCTACAAGGTCGATGGCGCGCAGAAGGTGATCGACTTCACCAATGTCTATCTGGTGCGGCTTGAAGGCGCCAGCGCGAAAGTGTTCGGGTGGATCGCTGGCGATGAAGCTGAGGTGCTACGGCAGCATGGCATTGGGTGAGGGGCTGCCGAGGGGGCGCTTTCGGCCCGAAAGGGGCCTTTAGCTTTGAGACTCCCTCAAGCGCTCGTGCGGCGCTCCCTGTCTGCTACTTTGGGGTGTACGTCATCTTGACCGGGTAATCCTGCCATGAGAATCCGCTCAGGGATTGCCTGCCTACTGCTTGGCCGCGAAGTGGGCCTTCCGCTGGAATCTCGAACTTGAGCCGCCGATCGTAAGACTTGCTCGGCGTCGTAGCCTTCGTATTTTCGTAAAGCATGCAGGTCTCGTAGGTGCCGAGCAACGTCGAGAGCGTATGCCTTCCACCGTAGGTAAATTCTGTCGTCAGATCGTAGATCTGCTCGGGGTCTGGCGCAGCGGGTACACCACCTTTCGGCGTGAAAACGGAAACCGCCTTCATCCGGTATTTCCGAGTGACCACCTCGTCCTTCTTCATGTTCAAGGGACGCGTGAGGGGCGGGTCGTAAACGATGGTGTCGGTCCTGGAGCCGGAAGAGTCGCTGTAGGTGAAGCGGCGGCCGTAATACACGACGTTTCCATCGATCAAGTCCGTGAACTCGGTATCGCTGAACGCAACCCGCTCAACGATGAGTCCATCTGATTTGGACGTGATGGCGATTGGCGTCACACCAGCGAATGGCTGACGTCCCTCGAGCTTGTAGTAAACCTTGTCGGCACCCAGCGCTGGCTCGAGGATCAGGTTCCGATTGAACTCCGCTTCCAGAACGGTTCCCTCACGGAAATCTGCTTCGTTGGTGCACGCGGCGGCAGTGGGCGCCTCCGGAGCGGGCGGAGAGACAGGTGGAGCAGGAGGTGGCGCTGGTGGATTGCCCCCGCTTGAGGGCGGAGGTGCCACTGGCAGCAAAGGCAGGCCCCCGC
>NZ_JBYSZY010000071.1:0-29796 GCF_058787635.1 Variovorax sp. FW305-3-2-15-B-LB1
TCCACACCCCCACCATGGCCGCCCCGAAGACTGTCACCCGACCCCCGCCCAAGCGCCGCGCGGCCGACCTGGCCTACGACGCCATCGAGGCGCTGCTGTCCACCATGCAGCTGGAGCCCGGCAGCCAGATCGTCGAGGCCGAGCTGGCCGAGCGCACGGGCCTGGGCCGCACGCCGGTGCGCGAGGCGCTGATGCGCATGGTGTCGATCGGCCTCATCGTGCAGCAGCCGCGCCGCGGCCTGCTGGTGTCGACCATCGACCTGGCCGACCACCTGGACGTGATCCAGACCCGCCGCGTGCTCGAGCAGCTGATTGCCGCCTGCGCCGCGCGCCGCGCCACCGCGCCGCAGCGCCAGGCCATCGTGCGCTGCGCCGAGGCCATGGTCGAAGCCGCGGGCCGCGGCGACCTGAACGACTACATGCAGGCCGACCGCGCGCTCGACCTCGTCACGCATCACGCGAGCCACAACGACTCGGCGGTGAAGGCGGTGGTGCCGCTGATCGTGCAGTGCCGGCGCTTCTGGTACGCCTACCAGCACGAGGGCGAGATCGTCGAAGGCGCCAACGCGCACCTCGAACTGGCGCAGGGCATCGCCACCGGCGACGAGGCCGCGGCCATCGCGGGTGCCGAGCGGCTCATGGACTACCTCGAAGTCTTCGCCCGGAAAATCATCGACAAGTAGGCCGAAGGGCCTCGCCTGCCCCCGCCCACACCGGGGAACTACGCGTGATCTGCCGGCGCCTTCGCCGCATACTGGCCCGATGGCCGCTGCACCCCGCGCTCGACCCGAAGACTTCTTCACCCCCGACGAGTGGCAATCGCTCACCGCGCGCTCGTCCTGGCGGGGCCTGTGGCTGGTGGCGCACTGCTGGGGCGTGATCGGCGCCGCGATGATCGTGGGCATCGTGTGGCCATGGACCATTCCGCTCATGGTGCCGATCGTCGGCACGCGCCAGCTGGGCCTGTTCATCCTCATGCACGACGCCGCGCACGCGGGGCTGCACCGCAACCGCAAGGTCAACGACTGGGTGGGCTACTGGCTGTGCTCGCCCACGCTGCGCGACTACCGGCCCTATCACCTGCAACACCACCGCTTCGTGCAGCAGACCGAAGACCCCGACCTCGTGCTGTCGGCGCCCTTCCCGATCTCGCGCGACTCGATGTGGCGCAAGGTCGTGCGCGACCTCAGCGGCCAGACCTTCTACAAGCAGCGCTTCGGCCACATCGCCGACGCCCTGCGCCAGCGCGCGCCGGGCGAATCGGCGCTGCGCGTGTGCGGGCGCGAACTCGCGAAGGACAGGCGTTTTCTCATCGGCAACGGCCTGGGCCTGCTGGCCTTCACGCTGGCCGGCGTGTGGTGGGCCTGGGTGCTGATGTGGCTGCTGCCGATGGCCACCTGGCTGCCGCTCGTGAGCCGCGTGCGCAACATCGCCGAGCATGCGCTGGTGGCGCAGAACGAGGCCGACCCGCTGCGCCAGGCGCGCACCACACACGCCGGCTGGCTCGAACGCATCTTCGTGGCGCCCTACTGGGTCAATTACCACTGCGAGCACCACATGTTCACCAACCTGCCCTGCTGGGCGCTGCCGAAGGCGCACCGCCTGCTGCAGCGCCAGGGCGCGACCGCGCGCATGGAAGTGCAGCCTGGCTACCTGCAGCTGCTGCGCCGCGCAGCCCCTGTGGGCTGAAATCTCAGCGACTCGGTGCGGGCTGCACCGCCGCCACCGGCTGCGCACCGCGCTGCGCCTGCTGGCTCAGCCAGATGCTCGCGATCACGATGCCGATGCCCGCCATCTGCCAGCCCGAGAGGCTCTGGCCCAGCAAGGCCCAGCCCAGGATCACCGCCGTCACCGGGCTCAGGAAGGCCAGCGGCGCGATCGCCGAGGGCTCCAGCCGGGCCACGCCGCGGAACCACACGATGTAGGTGAGCGCGGCGCCGACCAGGCCCAGCCAGGCGAAGCCGACCCAGTTCATCGCCGTGAGCGCGGGCAGCGGCGGCTCCAGCCACAGCGCCACCGGCAGCAGCAGCAGCCCGCCGGCCGTCAGCTGCCAGGCCGTGAAGGTCAGCGCCGACACCGGCGGCTGCCAGCGGCGGCTGAGCACCGTGCCGAAGGCCATCGACACCGCCGCCGCGAGCGCCGCGGCGATGCCCAGCGCGTCGAGCTCGGCGTTCGGCGTGAGCACCAGCAGCGCCACCCCACCCATGCCGATCACGGCCGCCGCCACCGACAGCGCGCGCACCGGCGCACCCAGCAGCAGGCCGGCGAGGAACACCACGAACAGCGGCTGCACCGAGGTGATGGTGGCCGCCACGCCGCCCGGCAGCCGGTAGGCGGCCAGGAACAGCATCGCCCACAGCACCGAGAAGTTCAGCGCGCCCAGCAGCAGGATGCGCCCCCACCACGCCCGGGGCGGCAGCTGGCGCACGATCAGCATCAGCAGCAGGCCCGCCGGCAGCGCGCGCAGCAGCGCCACCGTCAGCGGGTAGTTCGCCGGCAGCAGCTCGGTGGTCACGATGTAGGTGCTGCCCCAGACCGCGGGCGCGATCGCGGTGAGCAGGAGGTCGGTGGTGCGGGAGGTCATGGCTCGAATCTACGGCGTTGACCTGTGGTTGTGAATGCTCGAATAATGAATTGATTCTTTACTGACAGTCGTCAATCGAGCGCCGGCCCATGGACCATCTCACCGCCCTCAAGGTCTTTCGCACCACCGCCGCGGCGGGCAGCTTCGCCGGCGCCGCGCGGCAACTGGGGCTGTCGGCCGCGGCCGTCAGCAAGAACATCGCCGAGCTGGAGGCGCACCTGAAGGTGCGGCTGATCAACCGCACCACGCGCAGCATGAGCCTCACCGAGGCCGGCGCGGCCTACGTGGAGCGGCTCGCGCGCATCCTCGACGACCTGGACGAGGCCGACGCCGCGCTGGCGCCCGTGGGCGCGAGCCCGGGCGGCGTGCTGCGCGTGAGCGCGCCGCTGACCTTCGCGCTGACCTGCATCTCGCCGCACATCCCCGCCTTCATGGCGCGCCACCCCAACCTGCGGCTGGAGCTGAACCTGCAGGACACCCGCATCGACCTGATCGGCGAAGGCTACGACCTCGCGATCCGCGGCAGCGACCGGCTGGAAGATTCGAGCCTGGTCGCGCGCGAGCTCATGACCATGACCCACGTGCTGTGCGGTGCGCCCGGCTACTTCGCGGCCCACGGCCGGCCCGCCGCGCCCGAAGACCTGAAGGCCCACGAGTGCGTGCAGTTCACCCTGTCGGGCCACGCGAACAAATGGACCTTCCGCCGCGCCGGGCGCAGCGTGGCGGTGCCCATCGACGGGCGCTACAAGGTCAGCTCCAGCATCGCCGTGCGCGACGCCCTGCTCGCCGGCTTCGGCCTGAGCCTGGTGCCGCGCATCTATGTCGAACAGGAGCTGGCGACGGGCCGGCTCGAAGCCGTGCTCGAAGACTGGGAGGCCGACCGCACGCCGGTGTACGCCGTGTACCCGTCGCGTCACCTGGCGGCGAAGACGCGGGCCTTTGTCGACTTCCTGCTGGAGCGGTTCGCAGCGCGGTGAGGCGCGCGGGGGCTAGTCGCCCGCCGGCTCGGCGATCTCGGGCGCTTCCCACCCCAGCAGCTCGGCCAGCCGATGCACGATCCAGCCGGCCTCGGGCACCGACACGCCCGATTCCGGTGTGGCCAGCCCGGCGTGGATGCGCCGCAGGATCTCGCTTTCGACCGGCACCTCGGTGTGGTGCTGGATCTGCGCATGGCCCACGAGGTGGCCGGCGAGGTCTTCGCAGATCTCGTAGCGCGCGCGCACCACGTCGATCGGCTCGCGCAGGCGCTGGCGTGCGTCGCTGTAGACCGCGAAGAACGAGGGCGGGATGTAGATCTGGTTGTCGTCGGACATGGCGGCGCGTGATGCAGGGCAGGCCCCAATGACAAAACGCGCCCGGGGGCGCGTTCGTCGTGGCTCCGAAGAAAGAGCCGCGGGGGCTGGATCAGCCGCCCTTGCTCGGGCGCTTGCCCGGGTTCTTCTTGCTGCGCGTGGCGGTGCCGCGCTCGAGGCTGATCTTCTGGCCGCCACCGTTGCGCGGCACGGTGTAGCCGGGCATGGGCGTCGGCTTCGGGCTGGCAAGACGGTCGGCTTCGGTACGGATTTTCTTGGGCATGGAAAGCTCGGATAAAAAAGATGTTCGACCCCCGATTAGGCCACATCGGCAGATTTCGTCTGCCAAGCGCCCAAACAGGAGCATGGGAGGGATGTCAGGTCGACTGCGGTGTCAGCAGTCGCACCTTGACGCTCTTGCCCTTCACGCGGCCGTTGCCGAGCTTGCGGGCGGCTTCTTCGGCAATGCCGCGGTCCACCGCGACATAGGTCGAGAACTCGTTGACGTTGATCTTGCCGACCTGGTCCTTGGTGTAGCCGCAGTCACCGGTCAGCGCGCCCAGCACGTCGCCGGCGCGGATCTTTTCCTTGCGCCCGCCGACGATCTGCAGCGTGGCCATGGGCGGCGTGAGCGGTGCGCCCTTGGCGGGCGTGAGCTCGGCCAATGGGTGCCATTCGGACTCGCGGCCCTGCAGCTGTTCGATCTTCCCGACGAAGCCCATCTCGTTCATGCTGGCCAGGTTCAGCGCCAGCCCTTCCGAGCCGCCCTGCTGGCCCACGCGGCCGGTGCGGCCCACGCGGTGGATGTGGATTTCGGAGTCGGGCGTCACGTCGACGTTGATCACGGCCTCGAGCTGCGCGATGTCCAGCCCGCGCGCCGCCACGTCGGTGGCCACCAGCACCGAGCAGCTGCGGTTGGCGAACTGCACCAGCACCTGGTCGCGCTCGCGCTGCTCCAGCTCGCCGAACAGCGCCATCGCGCTGAAGCCCTGCGCCTGCAGCACGTCGACGAGGTCGCGGCACTGCTGCTTGGTGTTGCAGAAGGCCAGCGTGCTCACGGGACGGAAATGGTCCAGCAGCAGGCTCACGGCGTGCAGCCGCTCGCTGTCCTTCACCTGGTACCAGCGCTGGCGGATCTTGCTGCCTTCATGCTGGGCCTGCACCGTGATCTGCTCGGGGTTCTTCATGAACTGCTGCGCGAGCTTGGCGATGCCTTCGGGGTACGTGGCCGAGAACAGCAGCGTCTGGCGTTCCTTCGGGCACTGGCGCGCCACCTTCACGATGTCGTCGAAGAAGCCCATGTCGAGCATGCGGTCGGCCTCGTCGAGCACCAGCGTGTTGAGCGCCGAGAGGTCGAGGTTCTCGCGCTCCAGGTGGTCCATGATGCGGCCCGGCGTGCCCACCACGATGTGCGCGCCGTGCTCCAGGCTGGCGATCTGCCCGCGCAGCGCCACACCGCCGCACAGCGTGACGACCTTGATGTTTTCTTCGGCGCGCGCCAGGCGGCGGATCTCGGTCGTGACCTGGTCGGCCAGCTCGCGCGTGGGGCACAGCACCATCGCCTGGATGGCGAAGCGGCGCGGGTTCAGGTTGGACAGCAGCGCCAGCGCGAAGGCGGCGGTCTTGCCGCTGCCGGTCTTGGCCTGGGCGATCAGGTCCTTGCCCAGCAAGGCGGGCGGCAGCGCGGCGGCCTGGATGGCCGTCATCTGCGTGTAGCCGAGCTGGGTGAGGTTGGCCAGCATCTGGGGCGACAGCGCCAGCGTGGCAAAGCCGTGGGGTTCGGCCTGGAGGCCGCCGGCTGGGGAGGTGGTGGAGTTCATCGTTCGGCAGCCGGAGACAGACAGACAGGAAAACGCAAAGGGAAAAAAGTGACGGCCCGGAAAAGACAAAGGCCTTGCAGGGCCCCCTCCGGGAGGGCGCTCTGCAAGGCCGGCCGGGCGTCGCTCAGCGGCGGGGCGTGTTGTTGCCCGAGTTGGTCGGCGGGGGACCGCGGCGTTCCAGGTGACGGAACGTGATGCGGCCCTTGGTCAGGTCGTAGGGCGACAGCTCGAGCGAGACCTTGTCGCCGGCCAGGATGCGGATGTGGTGCTTGCGCATCTTGCCGCCGCTGTAGGCGATCAGCTGGTGGCCGTTGTCGAGCGTGACGCGGTAGCGCGAGTCGGGCAGGACTTCGGTCACTGCGCCGTTCATTTCGATCAGTTCTTCCTTGGGCATGTGTGATTACCTCTGAATCGTTCGATGTGTGTTGGAGATGAAGATGGGCGTGTTGGTTTCAGTCGGCCGGCGGGTCAGCCGGCGTCCAGGAATCTGTCGTTGCGGTGCGGGAAGCAGAAACCTGCCCACCGCGATGCTGTTGCGAAAGTGTCCATGAAGCCTGGGGCGCTGCGTGCCGGTGCGGGGCGCGCAATGCCGAAAAATTAGTGAGAACGGACGCGCCGCACGCGCGATTCGCTTCAACAGGAACGAAGGCAGTGGTGGCATTCATGGGCGCCCGGTCTGGCGCTCCAACACACTGTGAAAGCCGGCGTGGCCCGAGGGCTGGAAACGAGAAGCCTGATGAATCCTGGATCCCGGATTCGGATGGCAACGCAGATCGGCCGGCGGGGGTGACGAAATTCTTCGTCGTGGTATCGAAACGAACCCGACATTATAGCTTGCAGGGCATGACAGTTGCTTGTCTTAAAAACAACGCTCGCATGAAAAAGGCCCCGAAGGGCCATCCACCCTATCAATGTAGCTATTGAAAATATAGCAACCCGCCGCAGCATCAGGCGCAGGCCGGCGCCGTCGACGCCGCAGGCGCGGCCGACCGGGCCCGCCGCGCCGCGCGCCACAGCAGCACCAGCCCCGCCAACTGGGCGGCGGCGCCCACCCAGCCCACCGCGCTCACGCCGAACCACGCGATGGTCGCGCCGCCCAGCCCCGAGCCCGCCGCGATGCCCAGGTAGACCGCCGAGGCGTTGAGCGACAGCGTCATCGGCGCGCGCTCGGGCGCCAGCCGGATCAGCCGCACCGCCTGCGCCGGGCCGAAGCCCCAGCCGGCGAAGCCCCACAGCGCCGACAGGCCCACGATCAGCGGCAGCGCCAGCCCGCGCGGCAGCATCTGCGCGGCGAACGAGAGCCCGCCCATGATCACCACCAGCGCCAGCGCGAAGCCCCGCGCCATGCGGTCGGCGCCGAAACGGTCGGTGGCCCAGCCGCCGGTCGCGGTGCCCAGCGCGGCGGCCACGCCGATCGCGAAGAACACCGCGCCCACGCCCTCGGCCCCGAAGCCCAGCGTGTGCTCGAGGAACAGCGCGATGTAGGTGTAGAAGCTGAAGCCGCCCGTGGCCCACAGCACGGTGGCCAGCAGCGCCGGCGCCACGCCGGGTTCGCGTGCCACGGCGAAGGCCGGGGCACGCGGGGCCAGATCGGCCAGGTCCTGGGCCGGGGCCTGCGCCAGCGTGCGCGGCAGCCCCACGAACAGGCCCCAGGTGGCCAGCGCCGCCACCGCGGCGATCAGCAGGTAGGCCGTGCGCCAGCCGCCCCAGCCCGCGATCCAGGCGCCCAGCGGCACGCCGAGCGCCACCGCCACGGTGCCGCCGCCGGTCACGATGGCCAGCGCCCGGCCGCGCAGCGCGGGCGACACCATCGCCGCCGCCACCGCGCTGGCCGTCGGCAGGAACACGCCCGCCACCAGCCCGAGCGCGACGCGCGCCAGGGCCAGCTGCGCGATGCCGTGCGCCATCGAAGCCGCCGCCGTGAGGCCTGCGAAGGTCGCCAGGCTGGCGATGAGCAGCGGGCGGCGCCCGAAGCGCGCGAGCAGCGCGGCCATCAGCGGCGAGCCGATCGCATAGCTCAGCGCGAACAGCAGCACCAGCTGGCCGGCCTGCGCGGCGCTGACTTGCAGGTCGGCCGCCAGCACCGGCAGCAGGCCGGCGACCATGAAGCTTTCGGTGCCGATGGCGAAGGCGCCCAGCGCGAGCCAGGCCAGGCCCAGGGGCAGGCGTTCGGCGGGCGGTTGCTGCTGCGGGGTTTCAGGAGCGGTGTGCATGGTGAAGGACTCCATGGGTGGGTGTTCCAAGGCCTCCAGAATAGGATTGCAAGCGGCTCTTCAAAAGAACCACAATCGGCAAAGATCATGGAGCCACTTTTCGAGCTTGCCCTGCGCCTGCCGGTCGCCGGTTCGCGCGACCTGCTGCGCGCGCTGCACCGCCAGCTGCGCGACGCCATCCTCGACGGCCGGCTGCAGCCCGGCGCGCGCCTGCCCGCCACGCGCGCGCTGGCGCAGCGGCTGGGCGTGTCGCGCAACACCATGCTGGCGGCCTACGACCTGCTGCTGAGCGAGGGCTACCTGCTGGCGCGCCCGGGCTCCGGCACCTTCGTGGCCGACACGCTGCCCGCGTTGCGGCGCGGCCGGGCCGCGCCCAAGGAGGCGGGCGCCGCGCCCCGGCGCGATCCGCGGCTGGTGCCGCTGAACGTGCCCGGCGCCGACCTCGCCCCCACGCTGCAGCCGCGGGCCGCGCGCGACGACTTCCGCGTCGGCCTGCCCGATGTCGGCGCCTTTCCGTTCGACATCTGGCGCCGCCTGTCCGACCGCGCACTGCGCCGCGTGGCGCGCCAGACCGCCGACTACGCCGACCCCCAGGGCCAGGGCGCCCTGCGCGAGGCGATCGCGGCGCACGTGTCGTTCACGCGCGCGGTCGGCTGCACGGCCGACGACATCGTGGTCACGGCCGGCGCGCAGCAGGCCTTCGGGCTGCTGGCGCGCATCCTGGTGGTGCCGGGGCGCACGGTGGTGGCGGTCGAGCAGCTGTTCTATCCCTCGCTGCGCGAGGCCATGCTGGCCGCCGGCGCGAAGGTGGTCACGGTGCCGACCGACGACGAAGGCCTGTGCGTGGACCGCATTCCGCCCGAGGCGCGCGTGGTCTGCGTCACGCCCTCGCACCAGTTCCCCACCGGCGTGGCGATGTCGCCGCCGCGCCGGGCCGCCCTGCTCGCCTTTGCGCGGGCGCGCAACGCCGTGCTCATCGAGGACGACTACGACAGCGAGTTCCGCTTTGCCGGCCGCCCGCTCGACGCGCTGCAGACGCTCGACCGCGCCGGCTCGGTGTTCTACGTCGGCACCTTCTCGAAGAGCCTGTTCCCCGCGCTGCGCCTGGGCTTCGTGGTGGCGCCGCCCTGGGCCCGCGCGGCACTGGTGCGGGCGCGCGAGCTGGCCGACTGGCACGGCCCGGTGCTCGGGCAGGAGGCGCTCGCGGCCTTCATTGCCGAAGGGCACCTGGCGCGCCACATCCGCCGCATGCGCAAGCTGTACGGCGCACGGCGCAGCGCCCTGCTCGACGCGCTGGCGCGCCACGGCGCGGGCCGGCTCGAGGCGATTCCTTCCGATGCCGGCCTGCACCTGTCGGCGTGGCTGCACGGCGGCGCACGCGACCATGTGGTGGTCGAGCGCGCCGCGGCGGACGGCATCACCTTGCCGCCGTTGTCGCGTTTCGCGCCCGATCCGCAGGCGCCCGATGCGCCCAACGGCCTGGCCTTCGGCTTCGGGTTGATCGCCGAGTCGCAGATCGACGGCGCCATCCGGCGGCTGGTGCGCCTGCTGTAGCGTGCCGGCTCAGGCGCTGTCCAGCGGCAGCCGGGTCGTGAACTTGGTGGTCGACAGCACGATGTCGCTCGAGTAGTTCTCCAGCTCCAGCGCGTCGCCCAGCTGCTCCTGCGCGAAGGCCTGGTAGTCGGGCAGCGAGCGCGCGCAGATCACGAGCACGAAGTCGGTCTCGCCGGCCACGCAGTGGCACTGCAGCACCTGCGGCAGCGCATGCACCTTGCGCTCGAAGGCTCCGATCGCCTCGCGCGTGGTGCTGCGCAGCGACACGCGCGAGATCACCAGCACCGGAAAGCCCACGCGCGCGGCGTCGAGGATGGCCACTTCTTCGCGGATCACGCCCGCGCGCCGCAGCCGCTGCACGCGCTTGAGGCAGGCCGAGGGCGAGAGGTTCACGCGCTCGGCCAGCGTCTGGTTCTGCAGGCCCGCGTCGGCCTGCAGTTCGGCCAGGATGCACTGGTCGATGCGATCGAGGGTGCCGGTTTTCATGGTGCCGCCAGTGTGGCGCAAGGTGCGCGCAATCGGCTTCGTTTTCGGGCCTGCACAACGACACCGGATTTCGCGGCCGATGGCTACGCTGGGGCTCCCCCGACGAACAAGGAGCATCCGATGGCCGAAGGCGCAACCTACGACCCCGTGGTCAGCAAGCACCTCGTGCGCTACGGCATGGGGCTGAGCCCGCATGTCATCGTCAAGGCGCGCGGCGCCACGCTGTGGGACGCGCAGGGGCGCGAGATCCTCGACTTCACCTCGGGCCAGATGTGCGCCACCATCGGCCACAACCACCCGCGCATCGTCGCGGCCATCGAGAAGGCCTGCGAAGGCGCGCTGCACCTGTACAGCGGCTTCGTCGGGCCGGCCGTGCCGGCGCTGGCCGGGCGGCTGGCGGCGATGCTGCCGCCGTCGCTGTCGAAATCGCTGTTCCTGTCCACCGGCGGCGAGGCCAACGAGGCCGCCGCGCGCATGGCCCGCGTGACCACCGGCCGCTACGAGATCGTGGGCCTGAACGGCGGCTGGCACGGCGTGAACGGCGGCATGGCCGCGCTCACCTTCGCCGGCCGGCACCACGTGGACTACGGGCCGCGCAAGCCCGGCACCATGTCGATCCCCGCGCCGAACTGCTACCGCTGCCCCATCCGCCATTGCCGCGACGCCTGCGACACCACTTGCCTCGACGTCGGCTTCGACATGGTCGATGCGCAGTCCAGCGGCTCGCTCGCGGCCTTCATCGCCGAGCCGGTGCTGAGCTCGGGCGGCGTGATCGTGCCGCCCGCCGGCTACTTCCCGAAGCTGCAGGCCAAATGCCGCGAGCGCGGCATGCTGCTCATCCTGGACGAAGCGCAGACCGCCTTCGGCCGCCTGGGCAGCAACTTCGCGTTCGAGCAGGCGGGCGTGGTGCCCGACTTCCTCACCGTCTCGAAGACGCTGGGCGGCGGCCTGGCGATCGGCGCCACGGTCACCAGCGAAGCGATCGAACAAGATTGCCATGAGAAGGGCTTCGTGCACGTCACCTCGCACGTGTCCGACCCGCTGCCGGCCGAGGTCGGCCTGGCGGTGCTCGACGTGCTTGAGGAAGAAGGGCTCAACCAGCGCGCCGCCGCCATGGGCGAACGGCTGAGCCGGGGCCTGGCCACGCTGAAGGCGCGGCACGAGGTGATCGGTGACGTGCGCGGCCACGGCCTGCTGCAGGGCGTGGAACTGGTGAAGGACCGCGAGACCCGCGAACCCGACGCCGAGCGCGGCCGGGCCATCACCGACGCCTGCATGGCGCGCGGCCTGAGCATGAACATCGTGGCCGTCGGCGGCATGGCGGCCGTGTGGCGCATCGCGCCGCCGCTGAATGTGAAGCCGGAGGAAATCGACCGCGGCCTCGAAATCCTCGACGACGCGATCCGTTCGACGAGCTAGATCCCCAGCATCCGCCGGTTGGCTGCCACGTCCGCGCCGCCGGCCGCGAAGTCGTCAAAGGCCCGGTCTGCCACGCGGATGATGTGGTCGCGGATGAAGGCGGCGCCCTCGCGCGCGCCGTCTTCCGGGTGCTTGATGCAGCACTCCCATTCGAGCACCGCCCAGCCCGGGAAGTCGTACTGCGCCATCTTCGAGAAGATGGCCTTGAAGTCGACCTGCCCGTCGCCCAGCGAACGGAAGCGCCCGGCGCGGTTGATCCAGCTCTGGAAGCCGCCGTACACGCCCTGCTTGCCGGTCGGGTTGAACTCGGCGTCCTTCACGTGGAAGAGCTTGATGCGCTCGTGGTAGTGGTCGATGTAGGCCAGGTAATCGAGCTGCTGCAGCACGAAGTGGCTCGGGTCGTACAGCAGGCAGGCGCGCGGGTGGTTGCCCACGCGCTCCAGGAACATCTCGTAGCTCACGCCGTCGTGCAGGTCTTCGCCGGGGTGGATCTCGTAGCCCACGTCGACGCCCACGGCATCGAAGGCATCGAGGATCGGGCGCCAGCGGCGCGCCAGTTCGTCGAAGGCCTCCTCGATGAGGCCCGGCGGGCGCGGCGGCCACGAATAAAGATACGGCCAGGCCAGCGCGCCCGAGAAGGTCGCGTGCGCCGTGAGCCCGAGGTTGGCCGAGGCCTTGGCCGCATGGTGCAGCTGCTGCACCGCCCACTGCTGGCGCGCGACGGGGTTGCCGCGCACCTCGGGCGCCGCAAAGCCGTCGAAGCCCGCGTCGTAGGCCGGGTGCACCGCCACCAGCTGGCCCTGCAGGTGGGTCGAAAGCTCGGTGATCTCCAGGCCGTGGCCCGCAAGCGTGCCCTTGATCTCGTCGCAGTAGGTCTTGCTCTCGGCGGCGCGCTTCAGGTCGATGAGGCGCGTGTCCCAGCTGGGGATCTGCACGCCCTTGTAGCCGAGGCCCGCGGCCCATCCGGCGATGGCGTCGAGCGAGTGGAACGGGGCCGTGTCGCCCGCGAACTGGGCCAGGAAAATGCCCGGCCCCTTGATCGTCTTCATGCGTGTCTCCTGATGCGCCGCACAGCATACTTCGGGGGTTCGGCTGACACACGACCGAAGTTCGATGGGCGCACAATGAACTTTGTCCACAGGGAACCCATCGACATGTCTCAGCCTGTCGCCGCCCGGCTCAAGATCGGCTTGTCCGCCTGCTTCTCGCACGCCGACCCGGCCCGCTCGCTTTTCACGAACAAGACGCTGCAGTACGTCGAACAATCGATCGCCCACTGGCTCATGTCGGCCGGCGCGATGGTGGTGATGGTGCCCTGCCCCACGGGCGAGACGGCGCGCGGCGACACCAAGCTGTCGCACTACGCCGAGTGGCTCGACGGCGTGGTGATGCACGGCGGCGCCGACGTCTGGCCCGGCAGCTACGGCGAGGAGCCCCTGAAAGACGCCTGGATCGGCGACCAGATCCGCGACCTGTACGACCTCGCGCTGGTCGAGGCCTTCGAGCAGGCCGGCAAGCCGATCTTCGGCGTGTGCCGGGGCCTGCAGCTGATCAACGTGGCCTTCGGCGGCACGCTCTACCAGGACATCGAGGAGCAGCACGGCCACCCCGAGACGGTGCGCCACCGCGACCCGGTGACCTACGACCAGAACTTCCACCAGATCGAGATCGTCGAAGGCACGCGCCTGGCGAAGCTGTACCCCGAGGTGCGCACGGCGCGCGTCAACAGCATCCACCACCAGGGCATCAAGGGGCTCGCGCCCGGCTTCGAGATCGAGGCCTGGAGCCTGCCCGACCGCGTGCCCGAGGCGATCCGTCGTCGGCCCGAGAAGGGGCGCGGCTACATCGCGGCGACCCAGTGGCACCCCGAGTTCCACAAGTACGGCAGCACCGAGACGGTGGACGACACGCCGATCCTGCACGACTTCCTGTGGGCCTGCGCCACCGCCCGCGTGGCGCCGCGCACCAGCATGCGCGAGATGCAGGGGCGCATTCGCAACCGGGCGGCGCGGTTGCTGCGGCAGGCGTTGTTGCGGCGCTGACGGCTGTTGTTCGGGGCGCGTGCACAGGCCACCGGGTACTTCCCTCCGCGAATGTCCCCCGGCCTGCGGCCTCCTCCTTGATTTCGCTGCGGGAAGCACCCGGTGTCCTGCGCACGGGACGCAGCGCTGGTGTGCGGCCGATCAACGACCGTACTGTCCAACGCTCAGCCCGCGTCGCGCAGCAGGTGCTTGAGCAGCTTGCCCGTCGCCGTGCGCGGCAGGCTCTCGCGCACTTCGAAGATGCGCGGAATCTTGTAGCGCGCCAGCCGGTCCTCGAGAAAACGCACCAGCTCGCGCGCCTCGAGTGCGCGCCCGCCGCGCGCCACCAGCACCGCCGTCACGGTCTCGCCCCACTCGGGGTGCGGGCGACCGATGACGGCCACGTCCTGCACGTCGGGGTGGGCGCCCAGCGCGTCTTCCACTTCCTTCGAATAGACGTTCTCGCCGCCCGTGATGATCATGTCGCGCAGCCGGTCGACGATGAACAGGAAGCCGTCCTCGTCCACGCGCGCCAGGTCGCCCGTGCGGTACCAGCCTTGTGCGTCGAAGGCCTCGGCGCTCGCCTGCGGGTTGTCGAGGTAGCCCTGCATCGCGGCCGGCGAACGCAGGTGGATCTCGCCGACCTCGCCCGCGCCGCAGCGCCGGCCGTCGGCGTGGCGCACCTCGATCGCCACGCCGGGCACGCCCGCGCGGCCGATCGAGCCGGCCTTGGCGATCGCGTCTTCCGGGTAGAGCACCGTGCCCAGCGGGCCCGATTCGGTCATGCCGTAGACCTGCACGAAGCGGTCGCTGCGGTAGCTGTCGGCCAGCTTGCGTGCCATGTCGGCACCGAGCGGGCCGCCGCCGTAGGCCCACAGGCGCATCGCGCTGAAGTCGTAGCGTTGCACGTCGGGCACCACCGACAGCGGCGCCAGGAAGGCGATGGGCGCACCGAAGGTGAAGGTGATGCGTTCTTCGGCCAGCGTGTCGAGAAAGGCCTTGGGCGCGTACTCGCGCAGCAGCACCACGGTGCCGCCCATGAGCAGTGTGCCCAGCAGCCAGTTGTTGAGCGGCGACGAATGCCACACCGGCATCGCGACCAGTGTGCGTTCATTGCGCGACAGCGACATGCCCGCCGCCGTGCACACGGCCGCCATGAACACGTTGCGGTGGCTGTGCAGGCAGCCCTTGGGCTTGCCGGTGGTGCCCGAGGTGTAGAGCACCTGGGCCAGCGTGTCGGTGCCGGGCAAAGGGGCGTCGTCGCTGAGCGGCGCGGCCTGCGCCATCAGGTCGTCGAACATCGGCAGGCCGTCGGCGGCGCTGTCGGTCGCGAGCCAGTCGCAGCGGTGCGCGATGCGCGCGGCGACCTGCGTGGCGAGCGTGCCGTCGGCCACGCACAGGCGCACGCCGGCGTGGGCCAGCACGTAGTCGATCTCCGGCGCCTGCAGCTTGTGGTTGACCGGCACCACGGCCGCGCCGAGGCGCCAGGCGCCGAACATCGCGGCGACGAAGCCGACCGTGTTGAAGCACAGCAGCGCGACCTTGTCGCCGGGGCCCACGCCCTGGTCGCGCAGCACGGTGGCGGCGCGGCGCGAGAGGTCGGCGAACTCGGCGTAGGTCCAGGCGCGGCCCGCGGCGCGCAGGCATTCGTGCGCAGGCTGGGTGCGGGCGTGCTGGTCGAGCAGGGAAACGAAATCCATCCGTGTCGGCTCCGTGCTCAGTGCCAGGCGGCGCGCACCAGCGCGCCGGGGTCGCTGGTGCCGGCGCTGATGCCGGTCACGGGGCCCCAGTCGGGATCGAAGCGGCTCGACACGAACGCGGCCGCCGCGAGCGGGCTCGCGTGCTGCAGCATCAGGCCGGCCTGCGCCGCGCGCACCAGCCGCTGCGTGAAGCGGCGCGCCTGGCGCTCCAGGTCCTGCGGCGCCAGCTGCACCATCTGGCGCAGGGCCTGCACCTCGGCCTGCAGGCGCGCTTCGCCGGCGGTCACTTCCTGCAGGTGGTCGAGCACGAGGTGCGCGTCGTCGGGGTTGCGCGACACGGCACGCAGCACGTCCAGGCACATCACGTTGCCCGAGCCTTCCCAGATCGAGTTGACGGGTGCCTCGCGGAACAGGCGGCCCATCGGGCCGTCTTCCACGTAGCCGTTGCCGCCGAACACCTCCATCGCCTCGCCGGTGAGCGCCACCGCGCGCTTGCAGTTCCAGAACTTGGCGGCGGGCGTGAGCAGGCGGCGCCAGGCGGTGTCCAGCGGCGCGGGCGAGCCGAAGCGCGCGGCCAGCTCCATCGCCAGCAGCGTGGCGCTTTCGGTTTCCAGCGCCATGTCGGCCAGCAGTTCGGTCATCACCGGCTGGTCGACCAGCGCCTTGCCGAAGGCGAAGCGGTTGCGCGTGTAGTGCAGCGCCTGCGCGAAGCCCTGGCGCATGAAGCCGGCGCTGGCGAGCGCGCAGTCCAGCCGCGTCACGGTCGCCATCTCGATGATGGTCGGGATGCCGCGGCCCTCGTCGCCCACCAGCACGCCCCAGGCCTCCTTGAACTCGACCTCGCTGCTCGAGTTGGAGCGGTTGCCGACCTTGTCCTTCAGGCGCTGGATGTGGATCGCGTTCTTGCTGCCGTCGGGCCGCCAGCGCGGCACGAAGAAGCACGAGGAGCCGTGCTCGTCGGTCTTGGCCAGCACCAGGTGGCCGTCGCACATCGGCGCCGAGAAGAACCACTTGTGGCCGGTGATGAGGAACTCTTCGCCCCACGGGCCACTTGCCATGCTCCCCGCGGGCACCGCGCGCGTGGTGTTGGTGCGCACGTCGCTGCCGCCCTGCTTCTCGGTCATGCCCATGCCGACGGTCATCGAGGTCTTGCCCTCGAGCGGGATGTCGCGTGGGTCGTGCACGTGGGCGGCGAGCTTGTCGCGCAGGTCGGCGTACAGCGCGGCGTTGCGGCGCATCACGGGGATGCAGGCCTTGGTCATGGTGGTCGGGCAGGTGGAACCCGACTCGATCTGGCTGTGCATGTACAGCGAGGCGCCGTAGCCCACCCAGGCCGAGGGCCGCTCGTCGAAGAACGGCAGGTTGGCGATGCCGTTGCGCCGCGCGATCGACATCATGGTGTGCCACGCGGGGTGGAACTGCACGCTGTCGATGCGCGAGCCGGTGCGCGAGTGGGTGTGCAGCTCGGGCTCGTGGCGGTTGGCGTCCTCGGCGGCGCGCAGCGTGGCCTCGGCGCCGTACTCGGCGCCCTGGCGCACCAGCTCGTCGTCGCGCCAGGCGGCGCCGCCGCGCCCCACCGCGCCGCGCAGCGCGGGGTCGCTGGTGTAGACGTTGTAGTCCTTGAGCTCGGGGACCTGGTTGTCGGGATGGATGCCGGGAATGGTCATGGCGTTGTCTCCGTGAATCGGTGAAAAAGGGGGCGTGTTCAGGCGGCGGCGGCGCGTTCGCGCACCACCAGCGTCTGGGTCGCGAGGCCGATGAGGCCGCGCGTGTCGTACAGGTGGGACACGGTGAGGCCCGCGCCGCCGGCGTGCATCTCGGTGCTGGCGCGCAGGCCGATCCACTCGCCCTCGGGCACGCGAAACAGGTTCAGGCTCAGGTCGGCGTTCGAGAACAGGAAGTCGGCGGGCGACAGCACCCAGCTCAGGCCGTTGCCGAAGTCGGCCGCCGCCGCCGCGCGCATCGCGGGCGAGGTGGCCACGCCGCGCACCAGCGGCACGGCGAGCCGGAACCACGCGGCGCCCGCGCCGGGCTGCGCGATGTCGCCCTGCGCGAGGCGCGATTCGACGGCGGTCTGGTGGAACGAGAGGCCGTCAGGCAGGCCGGGAATGCGCAGGCGCTCGGTGCAGTCTTCCGGCAGCGGGCGCAGTTCGCGCGGCGCGTCGCCCGCGGGCAGGTTCGCCGGCAGCGTCAGCGGCGAGGTCTTCAGCAGCAGCGCATGCGCGCGGGCCACCACGGTGTCGCCCGCGAGCAGGTCGATGCCCACGCGCACCGTGGCGCGCGAGGCCTGCGACTGCGTGCGCGTGGCCAGCGGCGCCACCGGCACCGGCTTCACCAGCTCCAGCGTGAGCCGCGCCAGCTGCCAGCCGGGGCCGGGCGCCGCGCGTTCGGCGATGTGGGCGAGCAAGGCGGCAGGCGCGCCGCCGTGCTGCGCGCGCGGGTCCCACGGGCCGCGCGAGAGCGCGTCGGGCAGCCACGCGTCGCCCTCGCCGGTGTAGACGGCGGGGGGCGTTGTCTCGGGGGCGCGGTCGGGCGAGGTCATTGCAGAATGCCTTTCGATGGGATCAAAAATTCTAGGAACAACCCGCCCGCGAGGTGTTCGGGTTCGGCGGCCATGACCGGCGCCCGCGCACCCGCCGCCGCCCCGAGGAGGAAGCCGCGCCAGTCCCGCGCGCGCCACACCTCGCAGGCCTTGCAGGAAGCCTTTGTTCGGCTTTTGGTCGAGAAGGGCTACGCCGCCATCACGATCCGCGAGATCGTGGCCGTGGCGGGCACGGGCCTGGGCAGCTTCTACGAATACTTCGAAAACAAGGAAGACCTGGCGCGCGTGTGCCTGCACCTGCGCTCCAAGGCCTTGCTGCTGGACATGCGCGCGGTCGTGGCCACGAACGAAGGCCGACCGTGGCGCGAGATCGTCGACGCGGTGATCGATGCGCAGCTCGAGGCGCACCGCGCGCAGCCTGTGGCCTGGGGCGCGCACTACCTGCTGGAGCGGCACCTCTCCAGCCCCGAGGCCTACCGCAAGATGTACGACCGCTTCGTGGCCGAATGGGTGGGCGTGCTCGACGCGGCGGGCGACGTGAAGGCCGACGGCCCGCAGAAGAAGGAAGCGGCGCGCGTGTGCCAGACCATCATCTACGGCCTGGTCGCGCACACCCACATCGGCACGGGTGGGCGGCCCGACCTGCAAACGCTGTCACGCCAGTTGCGCGATGCGCTGCGGGGCTACCTGGCGACAGTCGCCTGAGGCTCTGGCTCAGCGCGACGACTTGTTCGTCGTGCCGCTGACGCCGGCGTCGATGGTGCCGAACACCGTCACGCCGCTGCCCGATGAAGACGTGGAGGAAGAAGACGGCGACGGCGCGGTGCCGGCGCAGCCCGAGACCAGCAGACCGGTCGCAAGGACGGCGAGGGCGGCAAGGATCGACTTCACGGCAGGACTCCAGAAAACTAAGGACGTCCCACTATAGGCCGGGGGCTCCGGCCGCCCTGTAACAAAGACACCAGCCGCCGCAGGGGCGGCGGTGTTCAGCCTGCCACGCGCGGGTCGGTCGCCAGCAGCATTTCGACCATCGAACGCAGGTCGGCCTGCAGCCGCGTGGCGCCGGCTTCGTCGAGCGCCAGCGTGGCCTCGTCCATGTAGAGCTTGCGGTTGATCTCGACCTGGATGCTGTGCCGGTTCGCCGCCGGGTCGCCGTGCCGGCGCACCAGCTCCACGCCCTTGTACGGGTGGTTGTAGTCCACGCTGTAGCCGCATGCGCGCAGGTGCGCGCACAGCCGCTGCGACAGCGCCGGGTCGGCCGTGCTGCCGTCGCGGTCGCCGATCACGAAGTCCGCGTGCGCCAGGCCCGGGAAGTCGGTCGCGTGGCTGCCCGCGATGGCGGGCATCGAGTGGCAGTTGATGTGGATGCTGTAGCCGTGCCGCGCATGCGCCTCGTCGATGGCCTGCGCCACCGCTGCGTGGTACGGGCGCCAGCACTGGTCGATGCGCTGGCGCACCTCGGCCACCGTGAGCGGCCGGTCGTAGATCGGCAGGCCCTCGTCGGTGAGCTTCCAGATCAGGCCCTTGCCCAGGCGCACCTTGGACAGCACGCGCGGGTCGGTCGACACCGGCTCGGTCCACGGGCCGTCGAGCATCGTGGTGTCGACCTCGGTCATGTCGCGGTTGGCGTCGAGGTAGCTGCGCGGAAAGTGCGCCTCGATCCAGGCGGCGCCCATGTCGCTCGCGAAGGCGTAGAGCTTCTCGACGTGGGTGTCCTCGGCCCGGCGCAGCGTGGCGAGCTCGCACACGGGCCGGAAGTCCTCGGGGTAGACGGTGCCGCTGTGCGGGGAGTCCAGCACCAGCGGGGTGTGCCCGGCGACGCTCGTCACCTGGGCGCGGGTTTGAATCAGTTTCAGGACTGGATGCATAGGCGGTGTCGGTCAGTCCAATCGGATGCGCGCGAAGGCGGCCACCTTCTTCATCTTCTCGATCTCGCTCGCGATCTGCTTCGTGAACTCGGCCGGCGTGGTGCCCGAGGCGTACAGCCCCTGCAGCGCCAGGCGCTCGCGCACCGCGGGGTCCTTCAGCGCCGTGGCCACGGCCTGCTGCATGCGCAGCACCAGCTCGGCGGGCGTGCCGGCGGGCGCGATCATGCCGAACCACGAGGGGTCGTTGCTGGCCGCGTAGCCCAGTTCGCCGTAGGTCGGCACCTCGGGCAGCACGTCGAGGCGGCCGCTCCAGGACACGGCCAGTGCCTTGAGCTTGCCGGCCTTCACGTGCGGCAGCGACGAGGCCACCTGGTCGAAGTACACCGGCACCTGGCCCGCGAGCACGTCGTTGATGGCCGGGCCCGCACCGCGGTAGGGGATGTGCACCATCGAGGTTCCGGTGCTGCTCTTGAACAGCTCGCCCCACATGTGGCCGATGGTGCCGTTGCCCGGCGAGGCGTACGACACCTTGCCCGGGTTGGCTTTCAGGTACTTCACGAGTTCCGCGAAGCTGCCGACCGGCAGCACGGCCGGGTTGATGACGATCACGCCCGGCGCCTTCACCAGCTCGGTCACGGCGGCGAAGCCCTTGATCGGGTCGTAGGGCAGCTTCTGGTACACGGCCGGGTTCACGCCGTGCGTGGACAGCGTGGCCACGCCGAAGCTCAGGCCGTCGGGCGCGGCGCGTGCCAGCTCGGCCATGCCGATCGAGCCGCCCGCGCCGGCGCGGTTGTCGATCACCACGGGCTGCTGGAGGATCTTGGCCAGGGGCTCGGAGAGCACGCGGGCCGTGATGTCGGTGGCGCCACCGGGCGGGAAGGGCACGACCAGGCGGATCGGCTTGCCTTGGGCAAAGGATATTCCTGGGGCGAAAGAAACAGCAGCCAGGGTGGAGAGGAAATGACGACGTTGCATGAGGGTTCTTCCAATGGAACGATGAGTGAATGTGCAAAGCTGCAGCTCACCTGAAGCAAAGGATATACCCGATATCATTCCAATCTGGAATGACTTGATGGGCTCCCCCATGCCGCTGCGACGCCTCAACCCGCCCCTGAACCTGCTGCGTGCCTTCTCCACCGTGGTGCGCTTCGGCGGCGTGTCGCGCGCGGCCGAGGCGCTGCACCTCACGCAGGGCGCGGTGAGCAAGCAGGTGCAGGAGCTCGAGCGCTGGATCGGCGCGCCGCTGTTCGAGCGCAGCCGCAAGCGCCTGGCGCTCACGCCGGCCGGCGAGCGCTACGAAAAGGCGGTGCGCGCCCTGCTGGCGCAGCTGGAGGCGGCGACGCTGGAGCTCATCACCAGTGGCGACGGCGGCGGCGCGCTGCATTTGTCGACCCTGCCCACCTTCGGCGCCAAGTGGCTGATTCCGCGCCTGCCCGACTTCCAGCAGCGCCACCCGCAGATCACGCTGCATTTCGTGCCCTTCGTGCACGGCTACGACTTCGAGCGGCCCGAGCTCGACTGCGCCATCCTGTTCGGCGACGGCCACTGGCCCGGCGCGCGCTCGCACTACCTCGCGGGGCAGGACGTGGCGCTCATCGCCCCGCGCGCCGCGCAGGCCGAGGCCGCCATCCGCACGCCGCAGGACGTGGCGCGCTGCACCCTGCTGCGCCATGTGAGCGTGCCGCAGTCGTGGCTGCACTGGAGCGAGGCGCACGGCGTGCGCGGGCTCGACCCGCTGGCCGGCCTGCAGTTCGACCAGTTCCAGACCATGATCCGCGCCGTCATGGCCGGCATGGGCGTGGCGCTGGTGCCGCGCTGCCTGGTGCAGGACGAAATTGCGTCGGGGCTGGTGGACGAGCCGCTGCCCGACGGCGGCTACCGGGGCAGCGAGGGCTACTGGTTCTGCTACCCCGAGGGGCGCGGCCAGCTGGCCACGCTGGATCATTTCCGCCACTGGCTGCTGGCCGAGGTCGACCGCAGCGGGGAAGCGACGGCGCTGCCGTTGGCTGCGCCGGCCTGAGAAGTTACTCGGGCTTCGCGCCCGATGCCTTCACCGCCGCACCCCAGAGCCCGATCTCGCTCGCCACGAAGCGATCGAACTCGGCGCCGGTCGTCGGTGCCGGCTCGGAGCCCCGGTCGCGGATGAAGCGCGCCATCTGCTCGCTCTTCAAGATGTCGGTCACTTCGTGGTTCAGCCGCGCCACGATCTCGGGCGGCGTGCCGCGCGGCGCCATCAGGCCGAGCCAGCCGACGGCTTCGAAGCTCTTGGTGCCCGCCACGCCGCTCTCGCGCACGGTGGGCACCTCGGGCAATTGCGACGAGCGCGTGGCCGACGTCACCGCCAGCGCAACCGCCTTGCCCGCCTTGATGTGCGGCAGCGCGGCCGTCACCGAATCGACCATCAGCGGCACCTGGTTGCCCAGGAAGTCCGCCTGCGCCGGCCCGCTGCCCCGGTACGGAATGTGCGTGATGAACACATGCGCCGCCGACTTGTACATTTCGCCCGACAGGTGCTGCGTGCCGCCGATGCCGGCGCTCGCGTAGCTCAGCTTGCCGGGTTCGGCCTTGGCGCGCGCCGTGAGCTCGGCCAGCGTGCGGATGCCGCTTTCGGGCGTGGCCAGGAACACCAGCGGCACCTTCGCGATGAGCGAAATGCCGACCAGGTCCTTGCGCGGGTCGAAGCCCGGCTTGGCGTAGAGCGTCTGGTTCACCGCCATCGCGCTGCCCGCCACCACCAGCGTGTAGCCGTCGGGCGGTGCGCGCACCACGAACTCGGTGCCGATGTTGCTGCCCGCGCCCGCCTTGTTGTCGACGATCACGGGCTGGCCCAGCCGCTTGCCGAGCTGTTCGGCGAGCGCGCGGGCAAAGATGTCGGTGGCCTGCCCGGGTGGGAACGGCACGACCAGCTTGACAGGCTTGTCAGGCCAAGCGGCGGCCTGGGCCAGGCCCGCGCCGCCCAGCAGCGCGGCGGCACACAGGGCGGCGAGGTGTCGGCGCTGCATGCGTCGTCAGGCCGCGTCGGGCGCCGAGAGGTGCTTGCCCACGATGCCCGCGAGTTCGAACATCGTCACCTGGTCCTTGCCGAACACCGGCTTGAGCTTGGCGTCGGCATTGATCGCGCGCTTGTTGGTCGCGTCCTGCAGGCCGTTGGCCTTGATGTAGTCCCACAGCTTCTTGATGACCTCGGTGCGCGCCACCGGTTCGGCGCCGATCACCGCGGCCAGCGAGTCGCTGGGCTTGAGGCCCGCGCCCGGCTTGCGCGGCTTGGCCGCCTTCTTCTCGGCCGGTGCCTTCTTGGCGGCGGGCGTCTTCTTCGCCGCGACCTTCTTGGCCGCCGCGGTCTTCGCGGCCGGCTTGCCGAAGGTCTTGCGCGGCGGGAACTTGCTGCCGCCTTCGCGCGGTGCGAATTCGAAGGTCACCTTGCCTTCTTCGGCGTTCCACGTGAGGAAGGCCTTGAAGGCGCGGCGCGTGCGCATCGACACGAACTTGTCGAGCAGGTCGGTCTTGCCGGTGGCCAGCAGCTTTTCCATCTGGTCGCGCTCGACCGGCTGCTGCAGGATGATCTTGCCGGTCTTGAAGGTGCAGCTGGGGGTCGGCTGCTCGTTCGTCGGCACCGACTTCTCGCAGACGTAGTTGCTGCCGTGATCGAACACCGGCGCGCCGCACACCGGGCACGGGCCCACGGTGTCCTGCTGGCTGAAGTCGACGATCTCGCCGCTGTCTTCGTTCTTGTCGTCGCCGAAGTCGAACTCGAGCTTCCAGTTCTTCGCTTCTTCCCCGTCGTACTTGAGGATGATCTCGGCCGTGAAGGGCCAGCCCGCCTTGGAGCGGAAGCCCTCGAGCGGGCCGATGTGCTTGTTGGCCAGCAGCTGCTCGGCCTCGGCCACCTCGAAGGTGCGCCCGGCCGGCGACTTGCCGAACGAGAAGCCGCAGGCGTCCTCGCCCGTGCCGCTCTTGCCGGTGCAGCCGTAGCGGCGGTAGTTTTCCTTCACCACGCCGCCGCAGTTCGGGCAGGGCGTGGCGAGCGTGGCGTAGTCGCCGGGCACGGTGTCGCGGTCGTACTCCTTGGCCTTCTTGACGATGTGCTCCGTCATCTCGGCGATCTCGCGCATGAAGGCGTCGCGGCTCAGGGCGCCCTTCTCCATCTGCGCCAGCTTGTACTCCCACTCGCCCGTGAGTTCGGCCTTGGACAGTTCTTCCACGCCCAGGCCGCGCAGCAGCGTCATGAGCTGGAAGGCCTTGGCGGTCGGGATGAGTTCGCGGCCTTCGCGCAGCATGTACTTCTCGGCGATCAGCCCTTCGATGGTGGCCGCGCGCGTGGCTGGCGTGCCCAGGCCCTTTTCCTGCATGGCCTCGCGCAGCTCGTCGTCGTCGATCGTCTTGCCGGCGCCTTCCATGGCGCCCAGCAGCGTGGCTTCCGAATAGCGTGCGGGCGGGCGCGTCTTCAGGCCCTTGAGGTCGGCCGACTCGTTCTGCACGATCTCGCCCGGCTTCACCGGCACGAGGCGCTTGCCGTCCTTGTCGTCTTCCTTCTCGTCGTCCTGGGCTTCCTTGCCGTAGATGGCGAGCCAGCCCGGCTTGACCAGCACCTTGCCGTCGGTGCGGAAGGGGTACTTCTTGCCGCCCTGCTCCACCGTGCTGATGCGCGTGGTCACCTGGTGCTCTGCGCTCGGGAAGAACACCGACAGGAAGCGGCGCACCACGAAGTCGTACAGCTTCTGCTCGGCCTCGCTCAGCCCGCTCGGGGCCTGCAGCGTCGGGATGATGGCGAAGTGATCCGACACCTTGGCGTTGTCGAAGATGCGCTTGTTGGGCTTGACGTAGTTGCCGTCGACCGCCTGCTGGGCGAACGGCGCCAGGTGCTTCATGCCGCTGCCGGCGAGCATTTCCATGGTCTGCTTGACCACCGGCAGATAGTCTTCCGGCAGCGCGCGCGAATCGGTACGCGGGTAGGTCAGCGCCTTGTGGCGTTCGTACAGGCTCTGCGCCAGCGCCAGCGTGGTCTTGGCGCTGAAGCCGAAGCGGCCGTTGGCCTCGCGCTGCAGCGAGGTCAGGTCGAACAGCGCGGGCGAGGCCTGCGTGGTGGGCTTGCTCTCTTCGGTGACGGTGGCGGGCTTGCCGCGCGAGGCGTCGGCGATGGCGCGGGCTTCCTGCTCGCTCCACACGCGGTCGGCGCGCTGCTCGGCATCGGGTTCGCCGTTGGCCAGCAGCGGCGCGTTGGCCTTCTTCCAGTCGGGGTTGAACCACTTGCCGGGGTACTGGCCGGCCTCGGCCGCGAAGCTGCCGTGGATTTCCCAGTACTCGCGCGAAACGAACTTGCGGATCTGCTCCTCGCGCTCCACGACGACGGACAGCGTCGGCGTCTGCACGCGGCCCACGGTCGTGAGGAAGAAGCCGCCGTCGCGCGAATTGAATGCCGTCATGGCGCGCGTGCCGTTGATGCCCACCAGCCAGTCGGCCTCGGAGCGCGAGCGCGCGGCGTCGGCCAGGCCTTGCATCTGCTTTTCGGTGCGCAGCGCGTCGAAGCCGTCGCGGATCGCCTGCGGCGTCATCGACTGCAGCCACAGGCGCTTCACCGGCTTGCCCAGCGGGCTCTTGCCGCCGGCGTACTGCTCGATGAGGCGGAAGATCAGTTCGCCCTCGCGGCCCGCGTCGCAGGCGTTGATGAGCTGCGTCACGTCCTTGCGCTTGGCCTGCTTGACCACAGCGTTCAGGCGCGTCTTGGTCTTGTCGACCGGCTTGAGGTCGAAGTGCGGCGGGATCACCGGCAGGTTGGCGAAGCTCCACTTGCCGCGCTTGACGTCGAATTCCTCCGGGGCCTGGATCTCGACCAGGTGGCCCACGGCGCTGGTCACGACGTAGGTGTCGTTCTCGAAATGCTCGTCATGTTTGTCGAACTTGCCGGCCACCGGCGTGAGGGCCCGGACGATGTCCTGGGCCACCGACGGCTTTTCTGCGATTACCAAAGTCTTTGTCATCTGAGGGCTCTCTATACTCTGCGGCTTCCGCGTGCGCACGCGCGCACACGCATGTGTGCATATTCAACCTAACAGACTTCGGCGATGCCTTCCAAATCCCCACTTTCCGCCGGCCGCGACAAGGAAGCCGCCCCCGTGACCGAGCCCGAGGCGCGCTCCGCCGCCACGCGCTCCGGTGGCCGGCGCATCCAGATGCGCCGATCGGACGTCCATGGCAACGGCGTGTTCGCCCTGCAGGACCTGGCCGAAGGTGAAACGCTGATCGAATACAAGGGCGAGGTCATCAGCTGGAAAGAGGCGCTGCGCCGCCATCCGCACGATCCGACCCAGCCGAACCACACCTTCTACTTCCACATCGACGACGGCCGCGTGATCGACGGCAATGTGAAGGGCAACGACGCGCGCTGGATCAATCACTCGTGCGAGCCGAACTGCGAGGCCGACGAAGTCGATGGGCGCGTCTATATCAAGGCCCTGAGAAACATCGCCGCCGGCGAGGAACTGAACTACGACTACGGCCTGATCATCGACGAGCCGTACACCGAGAAGCTGCTGTCCGAGTTCCCGTGCTGGTGCGGCTCCGAGATGTGCCGCGGCACGCTGCTGACGCCCAAGGACGAGGACGAGGAAAAAGACAAGAAGAAAAAGAAGAAGGCCAAGAAAAAAGCCGAGAAGAAGAAGGCCGAGGCCAAGGAAGCGAAGAAGGCTGAAAAGAAAGCCGAGAAGAAAAAATCGGACAAGAAGGCCGACAAGAAAAAGGCCGACGGCAAGAAGAAGTCCAAGGGCGACGCCCCGGCCGCCGCCGGAGACTGACAATGGCCACGACGCCGGCCAGCGCCTGGTTCGAAGACCGGATCGCCGCGACGGTCGCGCCGCTGCTGCCCGGCTTCGCGGTCGAGGCCGTGGCCGAAATCGATTCCACCAACACCGAGCTGATGCGCCGCGCGCGCGCCGGCCGCACCGACCCCGTGCTCCTCGTGGCCGAGCGCCAGACGGCGGGGCGCGGTCGCCTCGGCCGCCCGTGGCAGAGCGCGCAGCAGCCCGAGGCGCCCGCCTCGCTCACCTTTTCGCTGGGCATGCCGCTGGCGCCGGCCGACTGGTCGGGCCTGTCGCTGGCCGTGGGCGTGAGCGTGGCCGAAAGCCTCGACCCGACGGGCACGCACCAGGTCGGCCTCAAGTGGCCCAACGACATCTGGGTGAACGACCGCAAGCTGGTCGGCATCCTCATCGAAACGGCGATGCCGCAGACGGCCCGGCCCGATGCCGCGCGCTACCTCGTGGTCGGCATCGGCATCAACATCGGCCCGCGCGAGGGCGACGGCATGCGCACGCCGCCGGCCTGGCTGCGCCAGTGGCAGCCCGACGCGTCCGCGCCCGAGGTGCTGCTGTCGCTGGCCGAGCCGCTGGTGCGCAGCGTGCTCGCCTTCGAGGCGAACGGCTTCGCGCCCTTTGCCGAACGCTTTGCGGCGCGCGACGTGCTGCGCGGGCGTGAGGTGACGCTCACCGACGGCACCGCCGGCCTGTGCGAAGGCGTGGCCTGGGGCGGCGAGCTGCAGGTGCGCACCGACGCCGGCCTGCAACTGATCTCCAGCGACGAGGTGAGCGTGCGCCCGCGCGGCATGTCTTTCTGAGCGAGGGCATGAAGCTGCGCCTGGTCCTCATCGCCCTGCTCGCCACCAACGCGGGCTACTGGCTGTGGACGCGCGGCGACCTGGCCGGCTTCGGGCTTGCGCCCGCGGCGCTCGACGAGCGCGAGCCGCAGCGCATGGCGCGGCAGATCCACCCCGAGTGGGTGCAGATCCGCAAGGAAGCCAAGCCTTCGAGCACGCCTGCGCCCTGACCTGGATCAGGCCGCAGCAGCGCGCGCGAACATGCGCCGCGCCTTGGCCAAGGCGGCCTGCAGTTTTTCTTCGGAGGGCGGCTCGTGTGAACTCGAGCTCAGGCCGAACTTCTTGCCCGCGATTTCCTGCACCGCGACCAGGATGCCGCCCAGCACGACCGGATCGGTCTCGGTGTCGAGCGCCTGGCGCAAGGGCTCGAGCGCCTTGGGTGCGGCGCTGCGGCGGTTGAACACGATCTGCATCAGCGCGCTCGCGGCCCATCGGCGGTTTGCGGCGACGGCGTCGTGCGCGAGCAGCGGCACGACCTTGGCGATGTCCGTCGTGCCGCCGAGCCAGCCGATCACCCACAACCCCTTGCAGCGCAGCTCGTCGTGCGGTGACGCGAGCGCGGCGCGCGCGAGGGCCGCGGTCTCTTTCAGCCGGCGACCCTTGCGGTACTTGAAGCCGCCGAGCAGCTGCAGCACCGTGGCCTGCATCGCAGGGTCGGGCTCGCGGTCGAACTGCGCGAGCAGGTGGTCTTCGGCTTCGTCGCCGCGCTCGCCGAACTTGCGGCAGAGCCAGTCGTAGAGCTCGCTGTCCATGCCGGTGTCGTGCAGCAGCGTGTAGTGGAAGGCGAGCGCCTCGGCTGAATCCTGTTCCAGCAGATCGGCGCCGAAGTCGAACATGTCCGACACGTCGGTGTCGAGGCGGATTTCCAGGAAGCGTTGGCGCAGCGTGTCGAGCGGATTCATTCCGACGGGGCCTCCTCGAAGCGCACGGTGAAGAGCGCGCCCGGCGGGTGCTTGCCGGGGTGCGCGTCTTCGAGCTTGACCCGTGCGCGGTGCTGGTTGGCGATCTCGCGCACGATCGGCAGGCCCAGCCCGGAGCCGTCGGCCTCGTTGCCGAGTACGCGGTAGAAGGGCTCGAACACCAGCTCGCGGTCGGCCTCGGCGATGCCGGGGCCGTTGTCTTCCACTTGCACCAGCTGCACGTGGCCGAAGGGGTCGGCCAGCACGCGCGCCGTGACCACGCCGGGGCGCTCGGGCGTCGAGGGCGTGTAGTTGAGCGCGTTGTCGACCAGGTTGCGCACCAGCTCTTTCAGCAGCGTCGGGTTGCCGTCGACCATCACGCCGGGCGCGCCGGCCTGGACGCCGTCGTAACCGAGGTCGATGCGCTTTTCGATCGCGCGCGGCACGGCCTCGCGCACCACCTCGATGGTCAGCCGCGCGAGGTCGCAGGGCTGGCAGTGCGTCATGGCGCTGGTGCCCTCGGCGCGCGCCAGCGACAGCAGCTGGTTCACGGTGTGCGTGGCGCGCACGCTGGCGCGGCCGATCTGCTTGAGCGACTGCTTGAGCTCGTCGGCGTTGGCGCCCTCGCGCTGCGCCAGGTCGGCCTGCATGCGCAGGCCCGCCAGCGGTGTCTTGAGCTGGTGGGCGGCGTCGGCCAGGAAGCGCTTCTGCGTGAAGATGGAGTCGTTGAGCTTGTCGAGCAGCTCGTTCACCGACGACACCAGCGGCACCACCTCGAGCGGCACCGAGGACTCGTCGAGCGGGCTCAGGTCGCCGGGGCGGCGCTCGCGGATGCGCGCCTCGACCACCGACAGCGGCTTGATGCCGCGCACCAGCGCCAGCCAGATCAGCAGCACCGCCAGCGGCAGGATCGCGAACTGCGGCAGCAGCACGCCCTTGATGATCTCGGTGGCGAGCACCGCCTGCTTCTCGCGCGTCTCGGCCAGTTGCAGCAGCGAGGGCGGCACTTCTTCGCTGCCGCTGGGAATCCACAGCGAGGCCACGCGCACCGGCTGGCCGTGCACCGTGCTGTTGTGCAGCAGAACCACGTTGGTGCCGGGCGGGTCGTCCACGTTGGGCTGCGGCAGGTCGCGCTCGCCGTGCAGCAGCGTGCCGTGGCCGTCGAGCAATTGGTAGTAGATGTGGCCGGCGTCGTCGGCACGCAGGATCTCGCGCGCCGATTGCGACAGCACGAAGTGCGTCTGCCCCGCCTTCACCGTGACCAGCTCGGCCAGCACCTTCACGTTGTGCTCCAGCGCGCGGTCGAAGGGCGCGTTGGCGATGCCCTGCGCCACCAGCCAGGTCACGCCGATGCTCACCGGCACGAGCAGCAGCAGCGGCGTGAGCATCCAGTCGAGGATCTCGCCGAACAGGGAGCGCTGGGCGCGCTGGAAGAGCTTCAAGGGAGTTCCTGGCAAGACGAAAGAACGCGGGCGAGCGTGAACTAGTACTGCGATTCGCAGGTGTGACGTTTCATTGACAAGGTGTGACTGGTTGTAGCCTTGACGTGCAGTTTCTGCAATTCAAAAACATCAGGGAGAAATCATGAAGCAAAAGACCGTGGGCGGCTGCCCCAAGCCGCTCTGGATGGCCGCGACCGTGTTGGCCGCCAGCGTGGGTGTCACCGCATGCGGCGGTGGAGGTGGCGGAGGCGGTGGGGGCGGCATGCCGATGCTGCCGATCGCACCGGTTCCGGCGCCCGCCCCCGCAC
>NZ_JBYSZY010000072.1:0-29448 GCF_058787635.1 Variovorax sp. FW305-3-2-15-B-LB1
GTGTCGCCGCTGGCGGGCGGCGGGGTCGGCAGGAAGAAGCCGGGGCTTCCTCCTCCACCTCCGCTGCCACCACCGCAGGCGGCCAGGACCAACGACGCGCCGATCAGCGCAACGACGACACGAAACTTCGAGGCAGGGCGCGGTGTGCGCATGGATTTGTCTCCGGCATGCCGCCTCGGCGGGCGGCTTGTTTGAAGGGGCGGCCGGACGATAGATTCCGTGTGACCTAGGGTCAAATAAAATAACAAGGCATATTCAATACAAAAAACATATGGACATACGCGCCCTGAGGTACTTCGTGGCCGTGGCCGGCACCGGCCACATGACGCGCGCCGCCGAGCAGCTGGGCATCCAGCAGCCGCCGCTGAGCCTG
Organism: Variovorax sp. FW305-3-2-15-B-LB1; assembly: GCF_058787635.1. NCBI lineage: Bacteria > Pseudomonadati > Pseudomonadota > Betaproteobacteria > Burkholderiales > Comamonadaceae > Variovorax > Variovorax sp. FW305-3-2-15-B-LB1. Next base: position 374 of record NZ_JBYSZY010000072.1, read on the forward strand.
CAGATCAAGGCGCTGGAGCGCGAGCTGGGCGTGCTGCTGTTCAAGCGCCATCCGCGCGGCGTGGCGCTCACCGACGCCGGCCGGCTGTTCCAGGCCGAGGCGCTGCGCATGCTGCAGGACATGGAGGCCATGAAGCAGCGCATGGCGCGCGTGGCCCAGGGCCAGACCGGCACGCTGGCGGTCGGCTTCACCAGCTCGGCCGCCGCGCACCGCTTCATGCCCGAGGCGCTGCGCGCCTTTCGCCGCGCGCACCCCGGCGTGGAGCTGCAGCTGCGCGAAGACAACGCCGCCGAGCTCACCGAGGCGCTGGCCGCGGGCCGGTTGCACTGCGGCCTGCTGCGCGTGCCCGTGGCGCGGCCCGAGGGCCTGGTGTTCGAGACGCTGCTGCGCGAGCCCGTGTGGGTCGCGATGCCGAGCGATCACCGCTTCGCGCCTGCCGCAAATGGCAAGAAGCCCGCGAAGCCGCTGCCGCTGCCGCTGTCGAAACTCTGCGAAGAGGGCATCATCCTCGTGCGCCGCCCGGGCGCGCCCGGCCTCTATGCCGAGCTGCTCGCGCTGTGCCACGCGCAGGGCCTGCGCCCGCGCGTGGTGGCCGAAGTCGATCGCATGATGACCAACCTGAACCTCGTGGCCTCGGGCGTCGGCCTGTCGGTGGTGCCGACCTCGATGACCGGCGTGCACGCGCACGCCATCGCCTACACGCGACTGGCCGACGGCGGCCAGCTCGATGCGCCGCTCACGCTGGTGTCACGCGCCGACGAAGACAACCTGCCGGCGCGGCACTTCGCGGCGCTGCTGCGCGGGTTGGCCGAGGGGAACGCTGCCGCATGACCGTGCCGCTGTTGCGCCGCCATTTCCTGCAACGCGCCGGGTTCGCTGCCGTGTGCGCGTTGCCGCACCTGTCGCACGCTGCCCTGCCTTGGCCCCATCGCCCCGTGCGCCTGATCGTGGTCTACCCGCCGGGCGGCGTGAGCGATGGCATGGCGCGCGCGCTGGCCGAGCCACTGGCGCAGTCGCTGGGCGTGCCGGTGCTCATCGAACACCGCGCCGGCGCAGGTGGCAGCCTGGGCATGGACGCACTCGCACGCGCCACGCCCGACGGCCATACGCTGGCCTTTTCCGCCATCAGCCCGCTCACCCTGCACCCGCTGCTCGCGCGCGCGCCCTACGACCCGCTGCGCGCCTTCGTGCCCGTGGCGAGCGTGATGCGCACGCCGGTGCTGGTCGTGGGCACGCCGGCCTTCGCGGGCCGCGGCTTTGCAGAGTTGATCGCGCTGGCGCGCCGCCAGCCCGGCGCGGTGCGCTGGGCCACCTCGGGCGTGGCCACCATCGGCCACATGGTGCTCGCGCAGGTGCGCCTGCAAAGCCGCACCGACATCACGCACATCCCCTATCAAGGCGGCGGCCCGCAACTCAATGATGCGCTGAGCGGCCAGTTCGAGGTGCTGTCGACCAACGTCGCGGCGCAGCAGCTGCAGTACATCGAAGGCGGCCGGCTGCAGGCGCTGGCAGTCGGCGCGCCCGCGCGCATCGAAGCCTTGCCTGCGGTGCCCACGCTCGCGGAGCTGGGCTACGAGAAGGCGAACCGCGATTCACTCTTCGGCGTTTTCGCGCCCGCGCGCACGCCGGCGGCGGTGGTACAGCGCCTCAACGCCGAGATCAACCGCCTGCTGCAAGGCGACCCGCTGCGCGCGCGCCTGCGCGAGGCCTACAACCTGCCGGCCGGCGGGAGCCTCGAAGACTTCGCGCAGGAGATTGCGGCAGACCGGCGGCGCAACCGCGCGCTGGTGGCGGGGGCGCGCGCGCAGTTCGACTAAGGCTGCGCGGCCACCCAGCCGAAGCCCGCGTACCAGGGGCTGAAGCGTGACGGGCGCTGTTCGATGTCGACCTGCTTCACCGCGCTGGCCAGTGCGGGCGACACGTTGCGCAACGCCATCACGGTCCATGCGCGGTCGAGCTGCTTGAGCAGCCGAGCCTCGCAGCCGGGGCTCTCGCGCAGGCCGACAGGTGCCAGGCCCAGCTGCACGGCGACATGCCCCTGCGCGGCGGCGCGCTCCCAGAGCACGCGCCGGCGCTCGGAGCCCAGCAGCGTCAGCTGCCGCAGTTCGTACGTGCCGGCCGGCAGCACGCCGGGCACGGCGTTCACCTGCAAGCGCACATCCTTGCCCAGGCCGTTCCGGTCGGCCCCGAAGAGCCACTCGAAGTGATCGGTGGGCACCTGCGCCTGGATCGCCATCAGGCAGGGCGCGGGCAAGGGTTGCGTGCCCCGCAGCGTCTGGCGCGTGAGCACCATCAGCTCGGCGGTCTTCGACACCAGCGACAACGGGACCGGTGCCTGGTCACCCGCCACGATCTGCGCGTCGATCGCGGCAGGCAGCGTCGGCACGGTGGCGGCGTTGGCCGCGTGCGCCAGCACCTGCGGGAACAGCACGGGCATCGTCCTGCCGTTGCCGAAGCTCTCGCCCGTGGCGATCTCCAGGCGATCGGCGGTCAGGCGGTAGTAGCTCGGCAGCGTCGCCTCAACGTCGTAACCGCCGCGGCGCGTGGTGACGCGTTGGTAGAACTCGCGCGATGTGCTCTTCAGCAGCGGCTGCAGTGCGCGCACCAATTCCTGGCGCTGCGCGTCACTGACAGCGTTCAGTTCAATGCGGATGCGGTTGGACGGGTAGGTGAAGAGCTTGGCCATGCCTCGCTCAAGTTCCGCGGGGTCGGACCCGCGCGTCACGTAGAGAACAAAGCCGCCCACCAGCGCGGCAATGCAGGTCCCCCACGTGAAGTAGCTCGTGACCTTGCGAAAACGGTCGGCGGCCCGCGAAGTGCCCATCCACCCCGCCAGCACCTCCCGGACGCCAAAGAGCACGACGCCGAGAACCAGGACGCCGAACATCAGCAGCACCACGGTGGCTGCATTGAAGGCGAAACTCAAAAGGCCCATGCCGCCGCGTTCAGGCGCAGCGCCCGACAACTCCAAACAACGCGTCAGTCCTCCGCGCGCCAGAGCCGCGGATAGTCGCTCACGAACCCATCCGCCGTGACGCCCAGCACCTCCGCATAGTCGAAGCGCTTGGCTTCATACGCATACGTGCCCTCGCCGCGCCGCTCGTAGCGCTGCATCAGCTCGCTGAGCCCGCCGTCTTCGATGTCCACCCAGGCCGCCGGTGCGTCGGCGCTTTCGCCGGGCGCGAGGTTCAGGCGGCGCAGTTGCAGCAGGTTGGTGGCGGGGGTGAAGCCCAGGTCGAGGTCGACGCAGTGCGACATGTCGGACACGGCTTCGTCGTTGAGCTTCCAGTGGCCGCGCGCGTCGCGCGTGATCGACAGGTCGATGGCCGACTCGCCGAGCCAGCCGCGCACGGTGCCCCATTGCGTGTGCCAGAGCAGGTCGCAGCGCACGCGGTAGTGCAGTTGCGCGATGCGCCCGCCTTCGGTGCGGAACACCGCGGCGCCGTCGAGCTGCCAGGCCGAGGCATTGCGTTCGAGGCGGCAGGCATCGTGGCCCGGTGCATCGAGCCTGCGCCAGAGGATGGAGGCGACGGTTTGCATATGGCGCGGATCATGGCACCGGCATGCCGCGGGGCGCAAGCGGCATCCCGCAAAATGCCCTGCATGTCGAAAGCCCTTTACACGTCGTTGTCTGCCCTTTTCACCCTCCTGACAGCCGGCGCGGGCCATGCGGCCACCGCACTGAAGGACGGCGACATCATCTTCCACACCTCGCGCTCGGCGCAAAGCCTGGCCGTGCAGCGCGCCACGGGCTCGCGCTACAGCCACATGGGCATCGTGCTGCTGCGAGAGGGCAAACCCTACGTGTTCGAGGCGGTCTCGACGGTGCGCTACACGCCGCTGGCGCAATGGACGGCGCGCGGCAACGGTGGCCACTACGTGGTGAAGCGGCTGCGCGACGCCGGCACGCGGCTCACGCCCGGCGCCGTGGCGCGCCTGCATGCGCGCACCTCGGACTTCGCGGGCCGCCCGTACGACCTGACCTTCGAATGGTCGGATTCGCGCATCTACTGCTCGGAACTGGTGTGGAAGCTCTATGACCGCGCGCTGGGCGTGCGCATCGGCGAGCTGCAGAAGATTCGCAGCTTCAACCTCGGCGACCCGGCCGTGCGCGCCAAGATGCGCGAGCGCTACGGCGACACCGTGCCCATGGACGAGCCGGTGATTTCGCCTGTGGCGATGTTCGACTCGCCGCTGCTGGTGACGGTCGAGTCGCGCTGAGCAGCGTCAGCGCACCGCAGCCAGCACGCTGTCGAGAAACTGTTTCGCCGGCGTGCCGAAATCTTCAGGGATGTAGTCGCGCGAGAAGTCGCGTGCAAACGCCGCTTCGAGGTCGTCGTGCGAACCGAGGTAGTCGGCGATCTCGGCGCGCAATGCGGCCAGCTCGGCCTCGGTGCTCGACTCGCGGTACGAGGCCATGATCTCGGCGCCGGTTTCGCCGAAGAGGATGTCGGCGTCCTGGCCGAAATAGACCTTGGTGAGGTGGTCGATCAGTTCGAATCGCATCGTGGGTCGTAGGGGAAAAATCAGAACGGATGGGCGGTGAGGATGTAGAACGGCTTGCCGTTGTACGTGCGCATGTTCAGCGTCACGCGCACCTTGGTGAGCTGGCTCACGGCAGTGCTGCCGCGCTGCACGCCGATGCCGACCACGGTGCCGATGTCGTGCTCGAAGGCCACGGGCTTGGAGCCCACCGCCGCGGAGCGCGACCACGCGCGAATGGCCCGTGCGTTGGCGCGCACGGTCTGGCTGATGGCCGACTCGGCGGTGGCCAGGTCGAAGAACGACGACGAGCGCTGCAGGCTGGGCTTCTTCGCGAAGCGGTCGAGCAGCTCCTGCGCCGACTTGCCCACGTGCTCTCGGATGGTGTGGCCGCCGGCCTTCGAACCCGCAATGCCCTCGTGCTCGATGAGGCGCACGGGCTCGAGCTTGAAGCGGCTCGCGCGCACCGCGATGACGCGCGATGCGGCCAGCCCGCCGGCCACGAAGAGCGGCACCGCCACGTCGACCGCGAGCCCCACCTGCGCGCCGGTTTCGGGCGAGGCGCCCAGCGCCTGCGCGGTGGCGTCGGCGGTGAGCGCGGTGGCGGTGCGCTGCGTCTGGCCGGTCCATATCTGGCGCGCGGCCGTGGCGGTGACGTCGCTGCCGTGCGCGCCCAGCACCACGCAGCCGACCTTGCTGGCCATGGTGGGCTCGGGCGCCACGCACAGCACGCCGGCGCCGACCAGTTCGATCACGCCGCCGATCAGCGCCGCCGTGCCCCAGAGCCGGTTGCTGAGGCTGGCCGACTCGGGCACGTCTTCGCCGCCGAGCACCGCCGCCATCTGCACCGGCGTCAGCGCGACCGACAGGCCGCCTTCCACCTCGTCGTCACCCATCGTGCATTCCTTTCCGTTCACCACCTGCGTGGGGATTGAAATTCCGCCGCATTCTTGCACGCGACACGGGGGCGGGCGAACATGCCCGGAGAGCGAGACAATTGTCACCGTGAGTTTCCAGCCCGCGCCGCCCCCGGCCCCTCCGATCCGCCGCATTGCCCACCTCGACATGGACGCGTTCTACGCGTCCGTCGAGTTGCTGCGCTACCCGCAGCTCAAGGGGCTGCCGGTGGTCATCGGCGGCGGACGGCGCCGCGTCGACGAGGCGATCCGCGAACTGCCCGAAGGCGCCACGCTGGCCGACATTCCGATCGAGGCCTTTCCGCGCCTGAAGGACTACACGGGGCGCGGCGTGATCACCACCGCCACCTACCCCGCGCGGCAGTTCGGCATCGGTTCGGCCATGGGGCTCATGAAGGCCGCCAAGCTGTGCCCGCAGGCGCTGATCCTGCCGGTCGATTTCGACGAGTACCGGCGCTTCTCGCGCACCTTCAAGCAGGTGATCCTGGACATCGCGCCGCTCATGGAAGACCGCGGCGTGGACGAGGTGTACATCGACTTCACCGACGTGCCCGGCGGCCAGCGCGACGGCGGGCGCTCGCTGGCACGGCTGATCCAGAAATCGATCTTCGACGCCACGGGCCTGACCTGCTCGATCGGCGTGGCGCCCAACAAGCTCATCGCCAAGATGGCCAGCGAGTTCGAGAAACCCAACGGCATCTCGGTGGTCTACGAGCACGACCTCGAAAGCCGCATCTGGCCCCTGCCCTGCCGCAAGGTGAACGGCATCGGCCCCAAGGCCGACGAGAAGCTCAAGCGCTTCGGCATCGAGACCGTGGGCCAGCTGGCGGCACGCGAGCGCGGCTGGCTCATCGACACCTTCGGCAAGGCCACGGGCGCGTGGATGCACGAGGTGGCCTGGGGCCGCGACAACCGCCCCGTGGTGACCGAGAGCGAGCCCGTGTCGATGAGCCGCGAGACCACCTTCGAGCGCGACCTGCACGCGGTGCGCGACCGCGCCGAGCTGGGCGCGATCTTCACGCACCTGTGCGAGAAGCTGGCCGAAGACCTGCAGCGCAAGGGCTACGTGGGCAAGACCATCGGCATCAAGCTGCGCTACGACGACTTCAAGATCGCCACGCGCGACCAGACCATCGACCGCTTCACCGACGACGGCAAGACCATCCGCCAGGTCGGCGGCCAGTGCTTGAAGCGCGTGCCGCTGGAGCGGCCGCTGCGCCTCCTGGGCGTGCGCGTGGGCGCGCTGGCCAAGGCCGGGAGCCCCGAGGCGCTGGCGCCCGCTGGCAACGCTCGCAGCGCGGTGCCGGTGGCGACCACGGCGTCGCTCTTCTGACACCACCATGATCCGACGCTGGCTGAGACGCATCGCCCTCACCTTGCTGGGGCTGCTGCTCGCCATCACGCTGTATGTGGCGGTGGCTTGCGCGCTGGTCTTCCTGCCGGCCAACGCGAAACCGCCGGCCGAGCCTGCGACCGTCGAGGCCTGGGTGCTGAGCAACGGCGTGCACACCGACCTGGTGTTTCCGGTCCGCTCGGCCACGGTCGACTGGCTGCAGCTCTTTCCGCTGTCCGACTTCAAGGCACCGCCGCCCGATGCCGAGTTCGTCGCCATCGGCTGGGGCGACCGCGAGTTCTACCTGCACACACCTACCTGGGGCGACCTGACGGCCGCGCGCGCCTTCGGGGCGCTGTCGGGTGGCAATCGCTCGCTGCTGCACGTGACCTACCTGCAGCGCGCGCAGTTGCGGCGCGGGGCCTACAAGCTGCCGCTCTCGCAGCCGCAGTACGCGCAGCTCGTGGCCTACGTGCGCGCCACGCTGCCTTCAGGCCGTGCGACGCCGATCGCGGGCGCGCACTACGCGAGCGACGATGCCTTCTACGAAGCCCAGGGCAGCTACCACCTGTTCGAGACCTGCAACACCTGGACCGGCCGCGGCCTGCGCCAGGCCGGCGTCACGGTGAGCCGCTGGACGCCCTTCGACTTCAACGTGACGTGGCACCTGCAGCCCGTGCTGCAGCCCTGACGATCTTCAGGGCTTGGGCACGCCTGCCGACCAGGTGGGCCAGTTCTTCACGATGTGGTCGACCACGCGCGTACCGACCAGCGCGATGTTCTCCACCGTCTCGGCAAAGCCGCCCGCCGTCTCGCCCGGTGCCGGGTCCAGGTGCTGCAGCGTGCTTTCCTTCGGGTTGCCCTGGTCGAAGTTGACCGCGCCGCGCAGGCTCATCACGCGGTCGGTGCCATGGGTGCGCTTGATCACGAGGGTGATGGCGGCGGCTTCCATTTCGGTGATCACGTAGTCGTCGGCGCCATACAGCTTGGCGATGTACTGCGCCTGCTTCGACATGCCGGGGCCGTGGAAGAAGGTGTCGCCCGTCATGTGCGTGCCGGTGCCCACGAAGGGGGCGCGGCGCGCGGCGGCGTCGGGGTAGCGCAGGCGGTACTTGCGCGCCGATTCCGCGTCCTTGAGCGGCGTGTCGGCCGACAGCTTCATGGCCCAGCCGACGAGGTCGGGGTTGAGCTTGAAGCGGCGGTACTCCTCGTAGCCCTTGCGCGGCATGAAGGTGGGTTCGCCGGGCTTGTTCTCTTCGGGGGCCCAGCGGTGGCCGAGGTCGTAGTCGACCAGCCATGTGGCCCAGCTCACCTCGCCGATGGTGCCGCGCTGGGGCGGCGTGCCGGCCACGCCGGAGATCACGTAGTAGGCCTGCGAGAAGTCGAACTTCGGGTTCAGCAGGATGGCCTGCATCGACGACGACGAGTTGACCTTGCCCATGCCCAGCACCGCGCCGCACACGCCGTCGGCGTTGCAGTACACGGGCTGCAGCGCGCCGGGCACGGCCACGGGCGTCGCGCCCTTCCAGTAGCGCTCGTACCAGTGCTGGAACTCGCCGGCGCGGTCGCCGGTGTTCTGGCCGATCTCGAACATGGCGGCCACGAACACCTTCACCTTGACGGGGGCACCGGTGGGGGCGGCGGCAGCGGCGCGCGTGTCGGCCGTGGGCGAGGTGGAGGCACAGGCCGTGGCGAGCAGCACGGCGCCGCACAGCGCCAGGCCGCGGCTGCCCAGGGAGAAGCGACAGGAGTTCAGGAGGGACATGGGTGGAATCCGAAGAGAAGGAAGGAAAGGAAAGCGCGCCTCGGCAACAGCGTGCGGCGTCCTACACCGCACGATTGTCGATGCTGGCACAAGCGCGATGTCATGCCTTCGATGCAAACCCCATGCCGGCCCGCGCCGGCTGCCACCTCAGCGCTGGCCGGCGGGCTGGTCTACGTGAACCCCGGCATGCCGGGCATCCGCCGGCTGAAGTGGGGCGACGGCTTTCGCTACCGCGACGCGCACGGCCGCTGGCTGCGCGATGCCGACGCGCTCGCGCGCATCCGCAGCCTGGCCATTCCGCCGGCCTACACCGAGGTGTGGATCTGCCCGCTGCCGCAGGGCCACCTGCAGGCCACGGGCCTGGACGCGCGCGGCCGCACGCAGTACCGCTACCACCCCGACTGGCGTGCGCTGCAGGACGGCACCAAGTTCGAGCGCCTCGCGGCCTTCGGGCGTGCCCTGCCCCGTTTGCGCGCCCGCGTGGCGCGCGACCTGCGCACGGGCACCAAGACACCCGGTCGCGCTCAGGTGATCGCCACGCTGGTGCGCCTGCTCGACACCACGCTGCTGCGCGTGGGCAACGAGGCCTACGCCAGCAGCAACGGCTCGTTCGGCCTCACCACGCTGCGCAACCGCCACGCGGCGGTGCAGGGCTCGGCGCTGCGGCTGCGCTTTCGCGGCAAGAGCGGCGTGGCGCACGAGGCGCGCGTCGACGACCCGCGCGTGGCCCGCGTGGTGCGCCAGTGCCAGCAGCTGCCGGGGCAGGCGCTGTTCCAGTACACGGACGAAGCGGGCGAGGTGCGCGGCGTGTCGTCCAACGACGTGAACGACTACATCGCCGACGCCACCGACACAGGCAAGGGCGAAGGCGAGCGCTTCACCGCCAAGGACTTCCGCACCTGGCACGGCACGGTGCAGGCGCTGGAGCTCACGCGGCTGGCCTGTGCCTGGGAGGGCGAGCGCCGGCCCGGCGCCAGGGACATCCTCGCGGCCGTGGCGCGGCAGCTCGGCAACACGCCGGCGGTCTGCAAGAAGGCCTACGTGCACCCGGCCGTGCTGGCGCTGGGCGAGGCGCTGGCGCGCGAGGACGACACGGCGGCGACGGGCACTTTGCTGGAGAAGATCGCGGCCCGTGCCACCACGGCCGGCCCGGCGCGCGGCCTGGTGGCGGCGGAGCGGCGATTGCTCGCCTTCCTGCGGACGTCTCAGCCCGCCGCGAGGGCGAAGCGCACGGTGTCGGCGTCGAGCAGCACGGCGTAGCCGAGGTCTTCGGCCAGGTTCTGCAGCGCCACGGTGTCGATGGCCAGGGCGCGCGGCGCGCGGTGGGCGTCGAGCACCGCGTTCGCGCCGCCGGCCTCGCGCACCCGGGCGTGCAGGCGCAGCGCGTCGGTGCCGTCGGGCTCGATGCGGATGGTGCCGGCCTCGTCCGCACCGTCGTGCAGGTAGCCCAGCGCGCCCAGGAACAGGTAGCGCAGCGCGGCGGCATTGGGCCAGCGCGGCTCGTCGTCCTGCGGGGCGGCGAGCGCCTCGTCGACCTCGAGCGCCACACCGTGCAGGTCGAAGGCCGAGCGCATCAGCGTCATGCACTGCGCCACCAGCGCGCTGCGCGTGATGCCGTCGTCGGTGGTGGCCAGTTCCCAGTCGCGCAGCGAGCGGATCGCGGCCACCAGCTCGGACACCTGGCTGTCGATGAGGTTCACCCGCTCCTCGCAGGCCGCGGGGTCGACGGGGTCGGCCGCCACCTGGCGCTTGAGCATCAGCACCGCCATGCGGATCACCGAGACGGGCGCCGTCATGTCGTGCCGCAGCGCCGGCAGGGCGCGCGTGAGCAGCTCGTGGCGCACGCCGGCCGCAATCCAGCTGCGGGCGCTGGGAGACGACTTCATCGCGGCGCAGCGGCCCGCAAGGGCGCGCGGCCCGTGGGACGAGAGGCGGCAGGGAGCACGGTCAAGGCAGAATTCCTGAAGGCGGGAACAAGGCCACGAGTATCGGCCCCGCTCCGCGCCGCGGCTGTAGGAGCCTGCCTACGCGCGCCCTGCCCGCCGGGCCGCACCTGCAGCGCGCGCTCAGGGTTTGCCGAGGTAGGTGCGCACGTCCTTCACCTCGACCCCGGCGGCCGCGACGGCCGAGCGCAGCTGCGCCTCGGTCACGCCCAGCGTTTGGGTCCAGTAGCGAACCTCGTGGAGTTCGTTGACATTGATGCGGGCCGCATCCTGCGGTCCGCGCTTGCTCAGGTCATCGGCCATGGCGTGGATTCCTTGTTGAAGGCTCCCACGATGCGGCCTGCACGGCGCATCGGCTGGCGGACAGCAGCGCGGCTCCTTGCAGGATAAGTCCGAGAGCGCGTTGCAGATGTCCGGAAGCAGCGGGCCGGCGCAACGCGGCGCCCCTATCGTCGCCGCTCCTTCACTTCATCCGCCGCACCCCATGACCCCCGAGCAGAACAAGCGCGCCGTCGTCGACGCCTGGAAGGCCTTCGCCAGCCGCGACCCCCAGCGCGTGCGCGCCGCCTTCACCGACGACGCCGAATGGCTGGCGCCCAAGGACAACGCCACCGGCGTGGCCCTGGGCTTCACCGACCACATGATCGGGCCGCAGACGATCGTGCGCTTCCTGGTCGAGGAGTTTCCCAAGCTGTTCGTGGCCGACGTGTCGGTGGACTTCACCCACCTGCTCTGCGACGGCGACACCGTGGTGCTGGAGATGCACCTGCAGGCGACGCTCGCCAGCGGCCGGCCCTACGACAACGACTACTGCTTCATCCTCGAGCTGCGCGAGGGCCGCATCGCCCGCATGCGCGAGTACATGGACACGCAGAAGGGCCGCCGCAGCGTCATCGGCGACCTGCCCTCTGACCTCAGGGCTGCCGGGCCCGTGATTGCAGTTCCCGCTTGAGCAGCTTGCCGTTGGCAGTGGTCGGCATCGCGTCGATCACCTCGATGCGCGCCGGCCGCTTGTAGGGCGACAGGTGCTCGGCCAGGTGGGCGCGCAGCGCCGCCTCGTCGAGCACCGCGCCCGGGTTCAGCTCGACGAAGGCGACGATCTGCTCGTTGCCGTCGGCCTCGGGCACGCCGACCACGGCGCACAGGTGCACGCCGGCGAAGCGCCCGATCACCGCCTCGACCTCGGCCGGGTACACGTTGAAGCCCGAGCGGATGATCATTTCCTTCAGCCGCCCCACCACGAACAGCGCGCCGTCGGCGTCGAAGCGGCCGAGGTCGCCGGTGGCGTACCAGCCGCCGGGGCGCATCACCTGCGCGGTGGCGGCCGCGTCGCGGAAGTAGCCCAGCATCAGGCCCGGGCCGCGCAGCCAGATCTCGCCGCTGTCGCCGGGTGCAGCCTCCGTGCCCTCGGGCGTGACGATGCGCCCCTCGCCGCCCTCGACCACGTAGCCGGCCGAGGTGTCGGCGCGTGGCGCCTCGGTGCGCGTGAGAAACACCGAGCCCGCGTACTCCGACAGGCCGTAGCCGTAGTGCAGCGGCTGGCCGAACAGCCGCTCCACGCGCTGCTTGAGCGCCGGATCGAGCGGCGCGGAGCCGGTGTACACGTAGCGCAAATTCGGAAAGCGCGGCGCCAGCTGCTGCGCCTCGATGTGCGCCAGCAGCCGCGCGTACATGGTCGGCGGCCCGAGCAGGTTCGACACCTGCCCGTGCGCCAGCGCCTCGAGCATGTCGGCCGGCGAGAAGCTGCCGCGCAGCACCAGCGCGGCCCCGCCCGTGAGTGCGGCCATCAGCACGGTGCCGATGCCGAAGATGTGGGTCATCGGCAGGAAGGCGTAGACGCGGTCGCGCGTGTCGAGCGCGCGCACCGCCGCCGACACGCGGCCGAAGTGCAGCAGCCCGCGGTGCGACACCATCACGCCCTTGGGCGTGCCCGAGGTGCCCGAGGTGAAGATGATCGCGGCGGCATCGGCCAGTGCCGGGTCGGGCTCGGGGCGGGCGTCGGCGCGCGCGGCGGTCAACATCACGCCGGGCAGCGTGGCCGGCACGGCCGACGCGCGCTGCGCATGCGTGCGCGCCGCGTCGGACGCGTCGGTGGTGAAGCCACACAGGCGCGCGTCGGCGCGCTCGGCGATGGCGGCGATCTCGCCCGGCGACATGCGCGCGTTGACGCCGCACGACCACGCGCCCACGCGGCTGCAGGCCAGCAGCAGCGCGATGTGGGCGGCGCAGTTCTCGGCCACCAGCAGCACGCGGTCGGTCGGCCGCACGCCGGCGGCGAGCAGGTCGTTCGCGGCGGTCTCGACCATGGCCTGCAACGCGCCATAGGTGGTGGTGCCATCGGGTTCGTGGAGGAACACCGCGTCCGGCGTGCGGGCCGCGCGGTCTTCGAGCAGGTGATGAATGCGGGGCTGCATCGGCTATTCCGCTTCGATGCCCTTGGACGCGCTCGCCCACAGCTTGCGGTCCGACACGCCCTTGGTCGCCAGCACCTCCGGCGCGCCCGCCCAGACCTCGTAGCCCTGCTCGCGCAGGCGGTGCGCGATGTCTTCGCGCGCCAGCATCTTCTGCGCCGCGGCGTTCACGCGCGCCACCAGCGCCGGGTCCATGCGCGCCGGGCCGTACAGGCCGAACCAGCCGCCCACGTCATAGCCGGGCACGCCCGACTCGATCATGGTCGGCACGTCGGGCAGCATGCGGTTGCGCTGGCGCGAGGTGACGGCCAGCGCGCGCAGCTTGCCCGACTGGATGAAGGGCCGCGAGGTGGCGATGATGTCGAACATCATCGGCACGGTGCCGGCCATCACGTCGGCCAGCGCCGGGGCGCTGCCCTTGTACGGCACGTGCGTGAGCTGCACGCCGCTCATCTTCTCGAGCAGCGCGCCGCTCAGGTGGTTCGATGCGCCCACGCCCGCCGAGCCGTAGAACAGCTTGCCGGGCTTGGCCTTGGCATAGGCCAGCAGCTCGCCCACGTTGCGCACCGGCAGGTCGTTGTTGACCACCAGCACGTTGGTGTAGTCGACCAGCGGCGCCAGCGGCGTGAGGTCCTTCATCGGATCGAAGGGCATGCTGCGCTGCACGTTCGGGTTGATGGTGATGGTCGGGCTCGCGCCGAAGAACAGCATCGCACCGTCGGGCGGCGCCTTGGCCACGGCGTTGCCGCCGAGCGAACCGGCGGCGCCGGGCCGGTTGTCGACGATCACCTGCGTGCCCAACTCCTGGCCCAGCGCGGGCGCAAGCAGGCGCGCGGCGCCGTCCACCGGCCCGCCGGCCGAATAGCCCACCACCAGCTTGATGAGCGGCGGCAGCGGCTGCTGCGCGAAGGCGCGGTGCGGCAGTGCGGCCAGCGCCGCGCCGCCCGCCAGCGCGGCCATGAGCTGGCGGCGCGAAAAGAGGTCGAGGGATTGCATGAGCGTTGTCTCCAGTTGTGTATGTCTTTGGCGGCTCACATCGCTCAGGCCGGCAAGTCCAAAACTTGCCGCGCGAGGATGTTGCGCTGGATCTCGTTCGTGCCGCCGTAGATCATGGCGGCGGTGGAGCCGATGAGCGGCGAGAGCACGTTGAAGCTCTGCCCGTCGAGCACCTGGTCGCCCGCGACCGCGCCCTGCTCTTCGCCGGCCTCGACCAGCAGTGCGCCGATGCGGTGGTAGGTCTCGCTGGCCCAGATCTTCAGCAACGACACCGACGCGGGGAGCGGCTTGCCCGCGCGCACGATGTCGGCAAAGCCCGTGTAGGCGGCCGACAGGTCGAGCACGTCGAGCCGCAGCGCCGCGAAGCGCTGTGCGAACACCGGGTCGGCGAACAGACGCCGCGCCTGCCCGAGCCTCGCCAGCTGGCCCAGCGCGTACTGCGACTGCTTGGGGCTGCCCAGGAAGATGCGCTCGAAGCCCAGCAGCGCCTTCGCAATCGTCCAGCCGCCGTGCAACCGGCCCACGAGCTGGTCGGCCGGCACGCGCACGTTGTCGAAGAACACCTCGCAGAACTCGGGCTCGCCCGCCAGCGTGTGGATCGGCCGCACCGTGACGCCCGGCGTGCGCAGGTCGCACAGCAGGAAGCTGATGCCCTCCTGCTTGCGCGCGCCCTTGTCGGTGCGCACGAGCATGAAGATGTGGTTGGCGTCCTGCGCGAGCGTGGTCCAGATCTTCTGGCCGTTGACGACGAAGTGATCGCCCTGCGCATCGCGCCCGGCCACCGCCTCGGTGCGCAGGCCGGCCAAGTCGGAGCCGGCATTGGGCTCCGAATAGCCCTGGCACCACACGTGCTCGCCGCTGAGGATGCGCGGCAGGAAGCGCTGCTGCTGTTCGGGCGTGCCGTGCTGGATGAGCAGCGGCCCGATCATCACGATGCCCTGGTCGGGCGCGCGCGCCACGCCGTGCTGCTCCAGCTCCTCGATCCAGGCGATGAGCTTGTCCGCCGGCAGGCCCATGCCGCCGTGCGACTGCGGCCAGGCCGGCGCGATCCAGCCTTGCGCCGAGAGCGTGAGGTACCACTCGCGAATCTCGCTCCAGCGCGCGCGGTGCGACAGGTAGCGCAGATGCACCGGATAGCGCTGCTGCAAAAAGCCGCGCACCATGCGGCGGAACTCGGCCTCGGGCATGGCGGACCAGTCGGTGGTGCGCGCGAGGAACTCACCGTTCCAGGCTGCAGCACTGCTCGCAGCGGCCTCGGCCTCGCCGGTCAGCGCGGCATGGCGGCGCTGGTGCGCCGTGGCATTGCCCAGCCACGCCGACAGGCACAGCACGCGCTTGTAGAACAGGCTCAGATCGCACTCCTGCGTGTAGCCGATGGCCCCATGCAGCTGCACCGCCGCGCGCGACGCCTGCAGCGCGGCAGCCGTGCAACGCGCGTTGACGCGGCTGGCCTCGGCTTCGAGCCGGTCAGAAGGCAAGGTGCCGTCGCTTGCCAGCGCCAGCACCTCGTTGAGCGTGGCCTGCGCCACCTCGAGGTGGATGAACATGTCGACGCTGCGGTGCTGCAGCGCCTGGAAGCTGCCGATGGGCTTGCCGAACTGCGAACGCGTGCGCAGGTAGGCCAGCGTCTGCGCCAGCATCGCCTGCCCCGCGCCCAGCAGCTCGGCCGCCTGCAAGATTTGCCCCGCGGCGAGCGCCTGGCGCAGCGCCTCCTGCGCGGCCGGCCCGCTGGCCAGCACGGCGTCGGTCGGCAGCACGACCTCTTCGAAGCGCAGGTTGGCTGCCTGGCTGCCATCGACCAGCGGCACGATCGTCTCGCTCACGCCGGCTGTGCCGCGCGGCACCCACAGCAGCACGGTGTCGTCCTCGCCGCGCGCCGACACCAGCCAGCCGCTGGCGGCGGCGCCGGGCAGCACCATGAGCTTGTCGCCTTGCAGCAGCACGCCGCCCCCCTGACCCGCGCGCGCCTCGCAGCCGCAGGCCAGCGGCACGGCGCTGAGGTCGCCCGCGCTTTCCTGCCAGGCCAGCGCAGGCAGGCTGCGGCCCGCCACCAGCTCGGCCAGCAGGGCACGCGCCGCGGGCGTGTCGAGCCGCGCCAGCAGCAGCGCGCTCAGGCCCGCCACCGCCAGCAGCGGCTCGGGCGCCGCGTGCTCGCCGGCCGCGCGCAGAATTTCCGCGGCGCCGTCGAGCCCCAGCGCGAGGCCGCCGGCCGCTTCGGGCGCCAGCATGCCGGGCCAGCCGAGCGCGGCGATCTCGCCCCAGCCTTGCGCCTCGTCGGCCTGCGGGTGTTCGGTGCGGGCGCGGCGTCGCGCGGTGGCGCCGCTGCGGGTGAAGTAGTCGAGCGCCGCTTCGCGCACGGCCAGGAGTGAGTCGGAATCCATCGCGCTGTCTGCCTTTTCTTTTCCGTTGCAATGACGAGTCGCAGCGTGCCCGAAGACCCCGCCGGCGGGCATTCGCGATTGCGGAAGGGAGGGTTTCGCAATCACTGAGCGCCTGCGGGCGCGCGCGGGGATAGATTTGCGGCCATGACAAAGATCAAGAAATCCCTGCACACCGACCTCGGCCACAGCACGCCCGACAAGATCACCGTGCGCGGGCGCGACCTGCCCTCGGAAATCCTCGGCCACCTGAACCTGGGCGACATGGCCTTCCTGGAGCTGACGGGCCGCATCCCGACGCCGCAGGAGTCCGTGACCTTCAACGCCATCGTCGTCACGCTGGTGGAGCACGGCGTGACGCCCAGCGCGCTGGCCGCGCGGCTCACCTACGCCGGCGCGCCCGAAGCCCTGCAGGCCGCCGTGGCCGCCGGCCTGTGCGGGCTGGGCACCGTTTTCGTGGGCAGCACCGAGGGCGCCGCGAAGATGCTGTACGAGGCCATTCCCTTCGGCGAGAAGCCGAACCGTCCGCTGGCCGACATGGCGAAGGACATCGTGGCCGACCACCGCGCGCGCAAGATCATCGTGCCGGGCCTGGGCCATCCGCTGCACAAGCCGATCGATCCGCGCACCCCGCGCCTGTTCCAGATCGCGGCCGAGAACGGGCTCTCCAGTCACTACGTCGCGCTGATGCAGGCCGTGCAGGAAGAGGCCGAGCGCGTGTCGGGCAAGTCGCTGCCGATCAACGCCACCGGCGCCATCGGCGCCATCGCGGCCGAGTTCGGCTTTCCGTGGAAGATCATCCGCGGCTTCGGCGTGATGGCGCGCGCCATCGGCCTGGTGGGCCACATCCTCGAGGAGATCGACGACCCGATGGCCATCGAGATCTGGCAACGCGTCGAAAAGGAAGCGGGCGGCCCCCGCCAGGACTGAACACGATGATCGCTACCGACAACCGTTTCCCCGACATCCGCGACGCCGTGCGCGACCTGTGCGCGCAGTTTCCCAACGAGTACTTCCGCAAGGTCGACGAGGCGCGCGGCTACCCCGCCGAGTTCGTCGACGCGCTCACGAAGGCCGGCTGGATGGCCGCGCTGATCCCGCAGGAGTACGGCGGCTCGGGCCTGGGCCTGACCGAAGCCTCGGTGATCATGGAAGAGATCAACCGCTGCGGCGGCAACTCGGGCGCCTGCCACGGCCAGATGTACAACATGGGCACGCTGCTGCGCCACGGCAGCGAGGCGCAGAAGCGCCAGTACCTGCCGAAGATCGCCAGCGGCGAGCTGCGCCTGCAGTCGATGGGCGTGACCGAGCCGACCACCGGCACCGACACCACGAAGATCAAGACCACCGCCGTGAAGAAGGGCGACCGCTATGTGGTCAATGGACAGAAGGTGTGGATCTCGCGCATCCAGCATTCGGACCTCATGATTTTGCTGGCGCGCACCACGCCGCTGGCGGACGTGAAGAAGAAGTCGGAAGGCATGTCGATCTTCATCGTCGACCTGCGCGAGGCCATCGGCAAAGGCATGACGGTGCGCCCCATCCTCAACATGGTGAACCATGAGACCAACGAGCTGTTCTTCGAGAACCTCGAGATCCCGGCCGAGAACCTGATCGGCGAGGAAGGCCAGGGATTCAAGTACATCCTCGATGGCCTGAACGCGGAGCGCACGCTGATCGCGGCCGAGTGCATCGGCGACGGCTACTGGTTCATCGACAAGGTGACGGCCTACACGAAGGACCGCGTGGTGTTCGGCCGCCCCATCGGGCAGAACCAGGGCGTGCAGTTCCCGATTGCCGAAGCCTTCATCGAGACCGAGGCTGCGAACCTGATGCGCTACGAAGCCTGCCGCCTGTTCGACGCGCGCC
Source organism: Variovorax sp. FW305-3-2-15-B-LB1 (assembly GCF_058787635.1). Lineage (NCBI taxonomy): Bacteria > Pseudomonadati > Pseudomonadota > Betaproteobacteria > Burkholderiales > Comamonadaceae > Variovorax > Variovorax sp. FW305-3-2-15-B-LB1. The sequence goes on from NZ_JBYSZY010000072.1 coordinate 18,468, forward strand.
AGCCCTGCGGCGCGCAGGCCAACATGGCGAAGTACCTCGCGGCCAAGGCGAGCTGGGAGGCGGCCAACGCCTGCCTGCAGTTCCACGGCGGCTTCGGCTTTGCCTGCGAATACGACATCGAACGCAAGTTCCGCGAGACGCGGCTGTACCAGGTGGCGCCGATCTCGACGAATCTGATCCTCAGCTATGTCGCCGAACACATGCTCGGCCTGCCTCGTTCGTTCTGAAGGACTGCACATGAACGCCATCGACCACCCGAGCAAGGTGCTCGCGACCTTCGCGGCCGACCTGAAGTTCGCCGACATTCCCGCGCCTGTGCTGCGCCGCACCGAGGACCTGATGCTCGACTGGCTCGGCTCGGTGCTCGCGGCCCGCACCGCACGGCCGATACGCAGCATCGAGCAGTTCGCGCAGATGATGGGCCCCGCTGAAGGCCCGAGCGAAATCCTCACTTCGCGGCGCACCAGCTCCCCGCTGTTCGCGGCGATGGTCAACGCGGCGGCCTCGCACTACGTGGAGCAGGACGACGTGCACAACGGCTCGGTGTTCCACCCGGCCGCCGTCGTCATCGCGCCCGCACTGGCCGTGGCACAGAGCCTCGGTGCCAGCGGCGCGCAGCTGCTGACGGCCGTGGTCGCGGGCTACGAGGTGGGCATCCGCGTCGGCGAGTTCCTGGGCCGCTCGCACTACCGCACCTTCCACACCACGGCGACGGCGGGCACGCTCGCGGCAGCCGCGGCGGTGGGCCGCCTGCTCGAGCTGTCGCCGCAGCAGATGCTGCATGCCTTCGGCTCGGCCGGCACGCAGTCGGCCGGCGTGTGGGAATTCCTGCGCGACGCCGCCGATTCGAAGCAGCTGCACTGCGCGCACGCGGCGGCCAGCGGGCTGATGTCGGCCTACCTCGCGCAGGACGGCTTCACGGGCGCGGCGAAGATCCTCGAAGGTGCGCAGGGGCTGGGCGTGGGCATGTCGAGCGACGCCGATCCCGCGAAGCTCACCGACGGCCTGGGCACGCGCTGGACGCTGGCCGAGACCTCGTTCAAGTACCACGCCTCCTGCCGCCACACGCACCCGGCCGCCGACGCGCTGCTGCAGGTGATGGAACAGAACAAGCTCCAACCGGCGGACGTGTCCCGGGTCACGACCCACGTGCACCAGGGCGCCATCGACGTGCTGGGCCGCGTGACGGTGCCCGCCACGGTGCACCAGGGCAAGTTCTCGATGGGCACGGTGCTGGGCCTCATCGCCGTGCACGGCCGCGCGGGCCTGGGCGAGTTCGACCGCGACTTTCTCTCGCCCGAGGTCTCGGCCTTCCGCGAGAAGGTGACGATGGCGCTCGACGACGAGGTCGACACCGCCTACCCCGCGCGCTGGATCGGCAAGGTCAGCGTGCACACGGCCGACGGCCGCACGCTGGCCGGCCGCGTCGACGAGCCCAAGGGCGATCCCGGCAACAGCCTGAGCCGCGCCGAGATCGAGGACAAGATGCAGCGCTTGGCGCACTACGGCGAAGGCGCGACGGCCGACGAAGCGAAGGCGCTGTGCGAGCGCGTCTGGCAGCTGGCCGGCACGGCCCGCGTGGGGCGCTGGCTCGGCTGAGGCCGGTCAGGCGAACAGCAGTCCCTGCCCCGGCGAGCGCGCATCGACCCCCGCGGTGCGCACGAGGTCCCAGAAGCCCGCGGGCGAACTGGACACCACGGGCACCCGCAGGCGCGCCTCGACCTCGCGCACGGCATCGAGCGTGACGAGGCCGCCGCACGAGATGAGGAGGCCGTCGGCACCGGGCTGGTCTTCGAACACCTTCAGGCACAGGTCGACCAGCACCTCGGTCGACACCTGGCCCACGGCCTGCACGTCGGAGATGGCCAGGCCTTCGAGCGCGAGCGGTTCGAAGTCGCTCTGTTCGAGGTAGGTGCGCAGCTGCGTGTTGACCTCGTCGATGTAGGCGGTGGCAACGGCCACGCGCCGCACCTTCAAATGGCGCAGGCCCGCGAGGATGGCGTCGCTCATCGTCGTGCAGGGCAGGCCCGTGGCCTGTTCCATCTCGCGCTTCAGCTGGCGGGTGAAGGCGACGCCGCGAAAGAAGCTCAGCGAAGTGCCCATGAGGGAGACGGCGCTGGCGCCCTCTTCCTTCAACTCCAGCGCCTTGCCGATGACCGAGTCGATCACCTCGGTGTAGCCGCGCGTGGAGATTTCGCCGAGGCCCAGGCCTTTGGCGCTGAAGCGGATGCGGTCGCCGTAGAGCAGCGGGCCGTCGACCGGCACGGCGCCGGCTGCGGGCGGAACGATGAGGCCGAGATGGGGCTGTGTCACCTCAGTTCCCCTCCGCCACGATGCGCTGGTCCGTGATGATGCGTTTCCATCGCGTCGTTTCCTCCGCCATGTCCTTGCCCAGCTGGGCCGGCGTGGCATAGGCGCGCAGCGTGCCTTGTGCGGCGGCGGCCGTGCCCGTCTCGGGCATGTCGAGCACGGTCTTCACGGCGGCCGAGAGCTTGTCGACCACGTCGTTGGGCGTGCCCGCCGGTGCGAGCAGGAAGATGCGCGGCGCCACGTCGAAGCCCGGCAGTGCCTCGGCCAGCGGTGCCACGCCCTCAGCGCCTTCGAGCTTCGCGTTGTTCAGCAGCGCGAGCGCGCGCAGCTTGCCGGCCTTCGACTGCGCCATGGCGGCGGTGGCGCTCACCACGCCCAGCGGCACCTGGCCGCCGACCACGTCGGGCACGATCTGCGCCGCGCCGCGGTAGGGCACATGCACCACGAACGCGCCGGTGGATTGCTTGAGCATCTCGAAGCCCAGGTGCTGCACGGTGCCGACACCCGACGACGCGTAGGAGTAGCGCCCCGGGTGCGCCTTGAGTTCCTTGACGAGTTCGGCGGGTGTCTTCGCGGGAAAGTCGTTGCCCGCGACGATCATCAGCGGCGACACGAAGGCGCCGGCCACGGGCTTGAAGCTGGTCAGCGGATCGATCGCGATCTTCGGCTGCAGCAGCTTGGCGATGAGCAAGGCGCTGTCGCCCATCATCAGCGTGTAGCCGTCGGGCGGCGCCTTGGCGACGAGGTCGGCCGCGATGAGGCCGGTGGCGCCGGTGCGGTTTTCGACCAGCACCTGCTGGCCCAGCACGGCGGGCAGGCGCGCGCTGAGCATGCGCGCGACCGCGTCGACACCGCCGCCGGCCGAGTAGCCGACGACGATGCGGATGGGCTTGTCGGGAAACTTCTGCGCCCACGCGGCGGGTGCGGCGGCCAGCAGGCCGGCCAGGGCCAGGGCGGCCTGCAGGGCATGCCGGCGCGATGGCCGCATGGCATCTCTTCTTCTGTCGTTCATCTTGTCTCCGTGGTGGTCGGGATGCGCCGGCCGTCTGCGCGGCCTGGTCGTGGTCGGAAGTGTCGTCGGGTGGCGCTCAGGCCTTGCCTTTCCCGTGCGAGGTCGGCAGCTTCGCGAGCTCGCGCACGCGCTCGGCGTTGGGCGTGAAGCCCAGGCCCGGCGCTTCGGGCAGCGTGAGCCAGCCCTGGTCGGGCACGGGCAGGCCGTCGAAGATCTGCTTGAGCATCTGCACCGCGACGTAGTGGTACTCGACCAGCCCGCCGTTGGACACGCCCGCATGCAAGTGCATGTTGTGGAAGGGCCAGGCGCCGCCGTTGTCGATGGGCACGTTAAAGGCCGCGGCCATGCCCGCGATCTTCAGGCACTGCGAGTAGCCGCCCGAGATGGTCACGTTGGGCTGCAGCACGTCGGCCGCCTGGTTCACCAGCAGGTCGCGAAAGCGGAAGGCCAGGCCCTCGTTCTGCCCGCAGGCCAGCGGGATGCGCGTGCGCGCGCGCAGCTGGGCCATCTGGCGCACGTCGTTCTGCGTGAGCGGCTCCTCGAAGAAACTGATGCCGTAGGGCTCGATGCGGTGCGCGAGTTCGGTGGCGTGGAACAGGTCGAGGCCGCAGTTGGCATCGACGTACAGCTTGACGTCGGGGCCCACGGCCTCGCGCACGGCGGCCACGCGGCGCACGTCTTCGGCAATGACTTCGTCGAGCGGGCGCGGCTCGTCGCGGCGCGCCAGCGCGTGGTTGCCGACGGTCATCTTCAGGCGCTGGAAGCCCTGCGACACCCATAGCTTGGCGGCGGCGGCGAGCTGGTCGCGCTCGAAGAAGCCGAAGCCGAAGGTGGCGTACACCGGCACCTTGGCGCGCGCGCCGCCGAACAGGCGCCACAGCGGCTGGCCGAGCGCCTTGCCCTTCAGGTCCCACAACGCGATGTCGAGCGCGGCGATGGTGTGGCTCGCGTAGCCGGTCTGGCCGCGCGGCGAGAGCAGCCAGTAGAGCTTCTCCCACAGGCGCTCGGTGGCCATCGGGTCTTCGCCGATCAGCGCGGGGCCGGCCACTTCGTGCACGGCGGCGGCAATGATTTCTTCTTCGGTGATGGCCGTCATGCCGTGGCCGACGAGGCCGGTGTCGGTCTCGATCTCGGTGAGGCACAGCGACAGCGAGGTCTGCTTGTTCAGGCCGACCACGTCGATGGTCACGGGGATGTTCAGCGGCGTGGCGCTGACGCGGATGATCTTCAAGGGTGTCTCCTTTGGTGTGCCCGCATCTTTGCGCGAGGGCCGCGGGAGAACAATTCGTTTTTGGCGAGTTCGAGCCTTCGCGCGACGCGAAGGCTCGTTGCCCGAGCGCCCCGGATCAGTCGGGACGGCCGAGGTGTTCGAGCACCGAGCGCGCGGCGGCCGTGAGCTCCTGCTGGCGCCGCACGCACAGCAGGTGTCGGCGCAGCGCCCAGGGCGCGTCGAGCTTGAGGCAGCGCAGCTTGAGGATCTGCAGCTGCGGCAGGATGGCCGCATAGGGCAGCACGCCGATGCCCACGCCCTGCTCCACCATGCGGCAGACCATGTCAAAGCTGCCTACCTGCATGCGCACCTTGAGCGGCACCTGGGCCTCGAGCGCGGCCGCGAGCAGCACGCGGTGCAGCGCCGTGCCTTCGCGCACCACGATATGGTCGTGGCGCAGCACCTCCTGCACATCGATGCGCTTGCGGCGCGCCAGCGGGTGGTCGCGCGCAACCACCACGGCCAGCTCGTCGGTGCGGTAGGGCAGGCATTCGAGGCCGTCGGCGGGCGTCTGGCCCTCGATCACGCCGATGTCGGCCAGGCCGGCCTGCACGGCCTTCACCACCTCGGTGCTGGCGCGCTCCTGCAGGTCGATCTTGAGCACCGGGTGCAGGCGCAGGAACGAGCCGATCTGCGCCGGCAGGAACTGCGCGATGGTCGAGGCGTTGGCCGTGATGCTGACCACGCCCGCCACGCCGTTCTGGAAATCGTCGAGCTCGGCGCCGAGCCGGTCCATGGCCGAGAGCACGGCGCGCGCGTGCAGCAGCAGCCCATGGCCGGCCGAGGTGAGCGTGACGCCGCGCGCATGGCGCACCAGCAGCGGCAATCGGGCGCGCGCCTCGAGATCGGAGATGCGCTTGCTCGCAGCCGCGAGCGCGATGTGGCAGCGCTTGGCGCCTTCGCTGATGCTGCCGTGGTCGGACACGGCCACGAACAGGCGCAGCGATTTCAGGTCGGCGGACATGGCCCGTCGCGCCTCAGGTCAAAACGAGGTGATCGAACAGCTCGCGCGCGGAAGCCGGCAGCTGCTCGCGGTTGCGCGCGATGAGCTTGAGTTCGCGCTCGGCCCAGGCGTCGCTGAGCGCCACGGTCGAGATGCGCATCGCCATCGACAGCCGGTGCGCCGATGACGAGGGCAGCACGCCGACGCCCACGCCGGCTTCGATCATCAGGCAGATGGCCTCGAAGCTGCTGACCTGGATGCGCGGATTGAAGCCACGCCCCGCGAGTTCGGCGCGGCGCTGCAGGAAGCGGTGGATCGCGCTGCCGTGATGCAGGCCCACGTGTTGTTCATCGAGCGTGTCGGCGAAGGCCACCGACGACGCGCCCGCCAGCGGGTGCGTGGGCGGCACCACCAGCACGAGCTGGTTGCGCCCGAACGGGCGCGCATCGAACTCGCCGGTGTGCACGTCGCCCGCGAGGATGCCGATGTCGGCCTCGCCGTCGGCCACCGCGCGCACGATTTCTTCGCTCAGGTATTCGCGCAGATCGACCTGCACGGCCGGATGCTGCGTGAGAAAGCCCGCGAGTTTTTGCGGCAGGTACTCGGTGATCGAGGTGGTGTTGGCGAACACGCGCACATGGCCCTTGATGCCCTTGCCGAAGTCCTGCATGTCGCAGCGCAGGTGCTCCATCTGCTGCATCACGCGCTTGGCGTGGTACAGCACCGCCTGCCCCGCGGCCGTGAGGCTCACGCCCTGCGCACTGCGGTGCAGCAGCTTGCCGCCCACCGCCTCTTCCATCTGCTTGATGCGCGTGGAAGCGGCGGCCAGCGAGATGCAGGCCTTCTCGGCGCCGCGCGTGAGGCTGCGCGCGTCCGCCACGTAGACGAACAGTTTCAGGTCGAACAGGTCGAAGTGCAGGTTCACCGGGCGGGCACGAAGGAAGCGGGAGGAACGCGCATTGTCCGGCGAACGGCGTCGCCTGCGGCCGCTTGCGGGTTTGTCCTCAGAAGGTGTGAATGAATCCGGACATGGCGGGTTCGTTCACACCTTCTCAGACCGGGTCCCAGCTGAACACGTCGGCCGAGCGGTCCAGCGGGAAGAAACTGGCGCGCATCGCGGGCATGGCGTGCTCGGCGATGCTCTCGGGCGTCCAGCCTTCCGAGCGGTGGATGGAGCGCACGGGGCGCGGCTGGCTGATGAGCGAGATCTCGTTGTTGCGCACCGAGAAGATCTGGCCGTTCACGGCCGCCGCTGCATCGCTCGCCAGGTACACCGCGAGCGGCGCCACCTTGGCGGGCGTCATCTGCTTGATCTTGTCGACGCGGGCGCGCTGCTCGTCGGTGTCGGTGGGAATCGCACCGATCATGCGGCTCCAGGCGAAGGGCGCGATGCAATTGGAGCGCACGTTGAACTTGAGCATGTCCAGAGCGATGGACTTCGACAGCGCCGCGATGCCGAGCTTGGCCGCCGCGTAGTTGGCCTGGCCGAAGTTGCCGATCAGGCCCGAGGTGGAGGTCATGTGCACCAGCGCGCCCGAATTCTGTTCCTTGAAATGCGTCGCGGCCGCGCGGCTCACGAAGTAGGCGCCGTACAGGTGCACCTTGATCACCGCGTCCCACTCGTCGACCGACATCTTGTGGAAGAACCGGTCGCGCAGGATGCCCGCGTTGTTCACCACCGCATCGATGCGCCCGAAGCTGTCGACCGCACATTCCACGATGCGCCCCGCGCTCGCCGCGTCGGCCACGCTGTCGGTGTTGGGCACAGCCTCGCCACCTGCCGCGCGGATTTCCTCGACCACCTGCTGCGCCGGCCCGGCACTGCCGCCCGCGCCGTCGATCCCTGCGCCGATGTCGTTGACCACCACCTTCGCGCCATGCCGCGCCATCGCGAGCGCAATGTCGCGCCCGATGCCGCCGCCCGCGCCGGTGACGACGATCACTTTGCCTTCAACCATGTGTCTTGCCTCTGCTTCGGATGTTCGTTCGCCCGCGAACTCGCGGGGGGAATTTCAGAATGCCACAGGCCAGATGGGTGCGGGTTTGCGGTTTCCGAAGAGGGGCTTAAGCGGCGGCGCGAAGGCCGGCTGGCTACTGCCGCGCCGTACGGATGTTCGGCGGCAGCGCCTGCGGCCAGCTCGTGCGGAACGGGTTGATGTCCAGCCCGCCGCGCCGCGTGTAGCGCGCATACACCGCGAGCTTGGTCGGCTGGCACTGGCGCCAGATGTCCGTGAACATGCGCTCGGCGCAGGGTTCGTGGAACTCGTTGTGGTTGCGAAAGCTCACGATGTACGCCAGCAGGCCGGCCTGGTCGATGGGCGGGCCGCTGTAGCGGATCTGCACGCTGCCCCAGTCGGGCTGGCCGGTGACGAGGCAGTTGCTCTTCAGAAGCCGGCTGGTGAGGGTTTCGTTCACGTGCACCTGCGTCGTGTCGCTGCTCAGCAGCTCGGGCGCGGGCTGGTAGTGGGTGCATTCGATGTCGAGGCGGTCGAGGTCCAGGCCGTCGATCTCGTGCACGGGCTCGCGGTCGAACAGGTCGGGCGTGAGCAGCTTCACGCCGATGCCGGCCGACTGGTCGCTGCCGCGCCATGCGGCTTCGGAAAGGTCGGTGCGCAGGTGCTCGCGCACGGCATCGATGCTGGCGAAGGTGCTGTTGTTGAAGCTGTTGAGGTACAGCTTGAACGACTTGCTCTCGATGATGTTGGGCGTTTCGCAGGGAATGGTGAAGTGCGCGATGGCCACCTGCGGCTTGCCGCGCGGGTTCAGCCAGCTCAGCTCGAAGGCGGTCCAGAGGTCGGCGCCGAAGAAGGGCAAGGCGCCGACCTGGATGCCCATGGCCTCGCGCTGCGTGGTGCGTGCGATGGGGAACAGCAGGCTCGGGTCGTACTTGTCGGCGTAGGCCGAGGCGCGACCGAGCTGCGACTGCTCGGGGGTGTTGGGATTCGTGTTGGGGTTGGTCGGGTCGTGGCTCATGGGGCGGTTCCGGCATCCGCCGCGTGTGCGAACGGAGCGATGTGGTTGGCGAGGATCGTGCAGACCTCGGGCGGCAGGTCGTGGCCCATGCCGGGCACGGCGATGAAGGTCGCACCCGGAATGCGCTGCGCCGAATCGCGGCCGCAGGCGATGGGCACGAGCGCGTCGGCGTCGCCGTGCAGCACCAGCGTCGGGCGCTGGATGCGCGCCAGCACCTGCGGGCGGTCGTCGTCGGCGCCGATGGCGAGCATCTGGCGCATCAGGCCGGCCGGGTGGTAGGCGCGGTGCATGCTGAAGGTGAGGCGCGTGGCCAGTTGCTCGTCGGTCTGCGGGTAGGCCGGGCTCTGGATGAGCCGCAGCAGCTTGATGCTGTGCGCGACCAGCGCGGCCTCGTCGTGGCTGCGCGGACGGCGCATGAGCATGGCCCCGACCTCGCGGCGCGGGCCCGGCAGGCCGCGCGCGCCGCTGGAGCTCATGATGCTCACGAGGCTGGCGGTGCGCCCGGGCGCGGTGGCGGCGATGCGCTGCGCGATCATGCCGCCCATGGAGGCGCCGACGATGTGGGCGCGGGCAATGCCCAGCGCGTCGAGCACGCCGAGCGAATCGAGCGCCATGTCCTGCAGCGTGTAGGCGCTGCGCACCTTCAGGCCGATGCGGTGGCGGATGGTTTCCCACACGAGGTTGCCGGAGCCGAGGTGGTCGAAGCCCTGGCTCAGGCCGATGTCGCGGTTGTCGTGGCGCACCACGCGAAAGCCGGCGTCGACCAGCTGCTGCACGAACGCGTCGGGCCACGCGACCAGCTGCATGCCCAGCCCCATGATCAGCAGGATGACGGGGCGCCCTTCGCCGCCGGTGTCGTCGACTTCGATCTGCAGGCCGTTGGCGGTGACTTTCATCGGGTCCTTGTTTTTCTTTTTACTTGAACTCGCGTTCGCGCAGCCACTTGGTGGCGACCCATTTCTCGCCCGCGAGCACCGGCGCGCCGCCGTGCAGCGTGCGGGTGGCGGGATCGGGCCGGTCGTAGCTGAAGAACACGCCGGTGCCGCGCACCGGGGCCACTTCGAGCCCGATGTCGGGGAAGGTGGTGGCGCCGCCCTGCTCGGGCTCCTGCAGGTACATCACGAGCGTGGCCACGCGCTGGCCGCCGCGCTTGAGGATGGTGGGCGTGCCGGGCTCGTGCGGGTCGAAGTAATCGTAGTGCGGGCGGTACTGCGCGCCGGGCGCGTAGCGCAGGATCTGCAGGCCCTCGCCGTATTCGAGCGGCCAGCGCAGCAGCATGGCCAGGCGCTGTTCGAGGCGCGCGACGATCTCGTTCTCGCCGCGCTCGAAGAACATGCCGTCGCTGGTGCGATCGACGTTGAGCACCTCGCCGCCGGTGCGGGTCTCGACGGTGAGCGAGCGGGCCAGCCGCACGCGCGCGGCGGCGATCAGGCCTTCGCATTCCTCGACCGACAGCAGGTTGCCGAACACCACGACGCGCGGATGTCGCACGGTCTGCAGCACCTGCACGCGGCGGTCGCCGGCCTCGATGTACAGCGGCGCACCGTCGAGGTCGGGGCCGGGCATCTCGGTGCGCGCCGGCGCCAGGGCCGCCTCGACATCGGGGAAACCGGCCTCCAGCTGGGCCAATGCGAGGTCGGTGGCGGCATCCTGCCAGCCGGCCGCCCGCATCGACATGCGCAACGCGGGCACCGAATGGCCGGCCGCGAGCTGAGCCACCAGCCATTCGCGCAATTCCGGACTGATCGCTTGGGACATCAGACTTTCCTTCTGAACACCAGCCTTTCGGCTGTCGATACCTGGGCGTCGAAACCATAACCCTCGAGATCGAATTTTTCCAGCGCCTTGGGCGTGGCCGCCTGGTGCAGCACGGCCCAGCGCGCCAGCAGGCCGCGGGCGCGCTTGGCGAAGAAGCTCACGATCTTGTACCTGTCGCCCTTCCACTCCTGGAACACGCATTCGACCACGCGCGCCTTGAGCACCTTCTGGTCGACCGACTTGAAGTACTCCTGCGAGGCGACGTTGACGACGACCGGCGTGCGATCGGCCGCCAGGCGCTCGTTCAGGTGCTCGGCGATGCGCGAGCCCCAGAAGGCGTACAGGTCCTTGCCGTGGCGGTTGGCCAACGCGGTGCCCATTTCGAGCCGGTAGGGCTGCAGGCGGTCGAGCGGGCGCAGCAGGCCGTACAGGCCGCTGAGGATGCCCACGTGGTCCTGCGCCCAGGCGAGCTGGGCGGGCGTGAGGCTGCGGGCGTCGAAGCCGCCGTAGACGTCGCCGTCGAAGGCGAAGGCGGCCTGGCGGGCGTTCTTGTCGGTGCTCTTGGACGACCAGGCGGCGTAGCGGGCCACGTTGAGGGCCGAGAGCTTGTCCGACAGGTGCATCAGCTCGGCGATGTCCTGGGGCGACTTCTCGCGCAAGAGCTTGATGAGTTCGACCGAGGGGCCGCGCGGGGCTTCGAAATGGGGTTGGGTGG